>CALDZS010000182.1 GCA_937944065.1 uncultured Amylibacter sp.
CAGAATGCCGCCCCTTGGGTGACATTTAAAGAAGACCCCGAAGCGGCTGCGACATCTGTGCGGTTCGCCTTGAACCTGATCCCGTTATATGCCGCCCTATCCGAACCCTTCATTCCCGATAGCGCTGCCAAATTGGCCGCCGCAATGAATATTGATTTGGAATGGCCAACGGATATCGCAGCAGCGTTAACGCGTTTGCCCGCAGGTCACGCGTTCGAAGTCCCAGATGTATTATTCGCGAAAATCACAGACGATGCACGTGATGAAATGCAAAACCGTTTTGCAGGTCAACAAACCTAACGCGGCACGCCCATCCGACCCAAATCCATTTGGGTCCTATCGAATGCAAGGGGCAGCGCCCCTTGCTCCGTTTACCTTAAGACTTGTCAGACCATTCCCAAGGGCGAATGAACGCGCCCAGAACATCTGTCACGGCCTGATCATCAACATCCGCAGTCGCGTCCAGCATGGCGACAAGCCCTTTTTTCTTGGACTCGATTACTGATGCGACACGAACTGGCAAACCGGCCTCTTCTAGGGCCGCATTATAGACCCGCGTGATCGCAGATTTACGCAATGCAGGCTTAAAGATTTTGCCGACAGCCGTCTTCGGCAACTCGTCCAAAATCTCCATATACTTTGGACGCGCTGCACGCTCTGGCACGTGCTCAGTGCAATATTCCATCAACTCTTCAATGGTCACTTCGGCACCTTCGTTCAGCTCTACAAAGGCGCAAGGCATCTCGCCTGTTTTGGCATCTGGCTGACCAATGGCACCTGCCATTGCAACAGCAGGATGCCCTGCTAGTGCTTCTTCAATCAAGGCAGGGTCGATATTGTGACCGCCGCGAATAATCAGATCTTTGGCGCGACCTGTGATGAACAAATATCCATCTGCATCGATGCGCCCCAAGTCACCTGTGCGCAAATATATTTTATCGGCATACAGCCCGACATTTTTTGACGCTTCAGTATAGGTCGCATCAACATTCACGCCCGCGTTCGAGACACAAATCTCGCCCACCTCGTCAACGCCCATTTCTTTTTTCACGTTACCGTCCGCGTCACAGCTTAGGATACGAACTTTGGTGTGTGGCAACGGTACGCCGACCGACCCAATTTTGCGTTCACCATCCTTGGGATTGCACGACACCAAACAGGTAGCTTCGGTCATACCATACCCTTCGATAATCTCGACGCCTGTGACTTTTTGGAATTTCTTAAACAACTCTATCGGCAGCGGAGCTGACCCGCAGAATGCTGCGTTCAAACTGGAAATGTCAGCATCCCCAACTGGGCGTTGTAACAAGGCTGACGCTGCTGTGGGTACAGTCACCATAAAAGTGGCGTTCCAGCGGTCGATCAACGCCCAGAAATTATCGAACACGCCATCACCGCGATATCCCGCAGGGGTTGGCAGCACCATGTGCGCACCGGACATCAAACAGCCCGCCCAAATCGGATAGGCTGCAAAGACGTGGAACAAAGGCAAAGGGCACAAAACCACATCAGTTTGTTCGTAAAGCAGGCTGTTGCCGATCCAACCATTGTACAGAACCCCCGAATGACGATGCTGCGCAATCTTGGGCATCCCCGTTGTTCCGCCTGTATGGAAATAGGCACAATATGGATCATCCATATCTTCGGCAAAATCCAAATTCTCGGCGTTTTGCAGTTTCATCGTGGCGGCAAAATCAACCATTTTCGCAGAATGCGTGGCTGGGTTTTTGGGTCTGATCAGCGGTACAATCCAACTAAGCGGTGGTGTTAGGTGCGGCAGTAAATCAATCTCGACGATTGTTTCCACATTCGGTGCCAACGCCACAGAGGCTGCGGCCAACTGCGCCACTTCGGTTTTCGGGAACGGTTTCATGGTGACCAAAACCTTGGCCCCTGTTTCGCGCAACAATGCTGCGACCTGTTCAGGGTCAAGCGTCGGATTGATCGGGGATACAATGCCAGCTGTCATGCCGCCCATCAATGTAATCAAAGTCTCGTGTGTGGTTGGCAAAAGATACGCCACAACATCCGTTGGCCCAACGCCCAACGAACGGAAAAGGTTTGCTGCACGGGTGACTTCGCGTGTCAGCTCTGTCCATGACAGGGTCGTTGCTTTGTCTTTGGGGCCAGACTTCAACTGGAAACTAACCGCCGCTTCTTGGGGGTATTTGTCACGTGTCTGGCACAATTGGCGATACACAGTTTTGGCAGTCCATCCTTTGCCAAGCGGTTCTTTTTTCTCTACCGCGACAACATCCGCGTGGTTACTAAATCTATAGGTCAAGTTGTTCCTCCCAAAACAGTGCGTCTTACCGCTTCTTGTTGGGGATAGAATGGGCAAAAAAGTGCCCCCTCGCAAGGTTTACCGCGCGTCTTGTATAGAAAAAGGGCACCCAAAGGCGCCCTTTTCAATTAAATACCAGTGCAGATAGCCCTGATTAGCCTGGAATGCGTAGAACTTGACCAGGATAGATTTTGTCTGGATCGCTCAACATTGGCTTGTTAGCTTCGAAAATCTCGGTGTATTTTGCGCCGTTGCCCATTGTTTTTGCAGCAATTGCCCAAAGCGTGTCGCCTTTTTCAACGGTGTGGAATGTACCACCGCCGCCAGCATTATCTTCGACCGCAGCAACGCCTTCGACGTTACCCATCGCAAGGATGATTTTTTCTTTGGTTTCTTGGTCAACAGCAGAACCGCCAACAGACACTTTGTCGCCATCGACAGAAATATCCAAACCAGTGGCATCAAGGCCTAGATCGTTGATTTCTTTTTGCAGCGCATCAACATTTGGTTCTGCGGCTTCTGCCTTACCAAAAAGTGATTTACCTGCATTCTTTACAAAACTTAATAGACCCATGGGACCCTCCTAAAAATTCATCTACGCTAATCGCGTCTGTATAAACTTGGTTAATGTGCATGCAAATTGCAAGTATTTAGCGCTTCTTTTCTTTTAAAATTAAACTGAATCCGTGAATTGTAGTTTCGCCAACTTGGCATAGAGCCCGCCTTGTGCGACCAATTCTTGATGCGTGCCCTCGGCCACAACGCGACCTTCATCCAGCACGATAATGCGGTCTGCTTTTTTCACGGTCGCCAGCCTGTGTGCGACTATCAAAGTCGTGCGCGACTTCGCCAACGCATCCACTGCGACCTGAACCGCCTGTTCACTGGCGGCATCCAAAGCACTGGTTGCTTCGTCCAACAACAGGATCGGCGCATCACGCAGGATCGCACGCGCAATCGCCAAACGTTGTTTCTGACCACCCGACAACATCACACCACGTTCGCCCACGTCAGATGCATATCCATCGGGCAACGCTGACAAGAAATCATGCGCGGCAGCCGCTTTGGCGGCGGCGATGACCTCGTCGTCTGTCGCAGTTGGCCGTCCGAACCGAATATTCTCCATCGCTGAAGTGCCAAAAATGACAGCATCTTGGGGAACCAACGCGATATGTTGTCTAAAATCTTCGCGTGTCACAGCGGTCAGATCGGTGCCATCGATTGATATCTGACCAGTGTTCACGTCGTAAAACCGCAAAAGCAGTTGAAACACAGTGGATTTACCCGCGCCAGATGGCCCAACCAACGCCACCGTTTCGCCGGCCTTTATATCCAGATTAAAGTCTTGCAACGCCGCCACCTTGGGGCGCGACGGATATCGAAATGTGACGTTCTTGAACTGTATTGATCCGCTTACAGGTTTTATCAACGTCAGCGCATGATCAGGATCTTTGACCAGATCTTCAGACTGCAGCAATTCCACCAAACGTTCGGTCGCGCCCGCTGCACGTTGCATCTCGCCCCAGAATTCTGCCAGCGCGCCGACCGCACCTGCAACCATCACAGAATAGATCACGAACTGAACCAATACGCCCGGGCTCATATCGCCGGCGCGCACATCACGTGCGCCGATCCACAGCACTGATACAACGCCCGTGAAGATCAAGAAGATGACAATCATCGTCATCAAGGCGCGCATTCCGATACGTTTGCGCGCGGCGTCAAACGCCTCTTCTGTCACGCGGGCAAAAATCCCTCGGCTTTTAACTTCGTGAGTAAAGGCTTGAACTGTTTGCGCTGACAACAACGTCTCTGATGCGTTTCCAGAGCTTTCAGCAATCTTGTCCTGATTTAACTTTGACAGGCTTCGCACCCGCTTTGACATGCCAAAAATTGGCACCAGTACGAACGGAACCAACAGCAGCACCAAACCTGTCAACTTGGCCGAAGTGAACAGCATCAGCACCAGCCCACCCGCAAAGATCAGCATGTTGCGCAATGCATAACTGATGTACGATCCGATCACCGACAAGATCAATGTAGTGTCCGTGGTGATACGGCTAAGAACTTCGCCCGTCATAACCTTTTCATAAAAAGCCGGGCTCATCCCGATCATTTTATTGTAAACAGCCATGCGAATGTCAGCGACCACACGTTCACCCAAACGAGTCACGAAATAATACCGAAACGCGGTTCCGACGGCCAACAGACCGGCGACCAATATTGCCAACATGAAATACCGATCCATCACGGCCACATCATCAGAGTTGAATTGATCAATCACCTGCCGCACAGCCAACGGCATTATCAGCGATATCGCCGCCGTGAATGTCAGCATAAACAAGGCCCCGATTACCATCGGTTTATAGGGGGCAAAAAATGGCATAAGACCGCGCAATGCGCTGACTTTTTTGCCCTTAGCGCGATCGCCTGCAACGGCGGCTGTGGATTCGGGTGTCGACATAAGGCGCAGAGTTAATGACAAGCAGCCTGACCCGCAAGGTTAAGACGCCAAATAGTCACGTTTAAGGCAGATATGCTTGTATTACGGTACGTCTTGTCAAACCATGAGAAAGCGGCAAACTGCACGCATGAGCAAGATCATTAGCGGTGGCGCGAAATTCACAACCGAACGCATGCGTATTTCGCACTGGGCTGACCGCCTAGCGGACGATTTACAAAGAGCCCAGCTGATTTTCGAGATTTCTGAGATTCTGACATCCGATGTCCAAAAACATTTGCCAGATCCATTGCAGCTGTCAGACCCGACACATGTGGAAAATTGGGTGACGGCCCGCGCCGCAGAAAGCGAGGTGTTGATGGTTCGCGATCGCGTGCATGATGATCTGCTTGGGTTGCTTATACTGGCGGAATTTTCCGTACCTGACACAGGAACACGCATCCACATCGGCTATTTGTTGGGTCAAAGTAGGTGGGGCAAGGGATATGGCACTGAATTGATCGCAGGATTGGTTGCTTGGCTCCGCCAGAAAAATCAAAAAATACAGCTGTTGGGCGGTGTCGAGCAGGACAATGTCGGATCAATAAAAGTGTTGCAAAAGAACGGATTTAGTCTGGCTTCGGACTTATCAGATGAATCAAATCACATGTATCAGCTGCAGCTTTAGTCCAGGCACAGTCGAGTATCACAGTGTATGTGGAGTTTTGGAGCGGGCGGCGAGAATCGAACTCGCGTCATTAGCTTGGAAGGCTAAGGTCTTACCACTACACAACGCCCGCGCAGTTTCGTCTATATGCTAAAATCGAACGCTGGATGCAAGACGAAATTCACATTTTGACCTGCTTAAATTGGCAGTTCAGTGGATTCCTTTATCTCTTCCATCACAAAACTTGCTGACATGTCAGCCACATCAATCCGACTGATAAAATCCTTATAAAACCGATCATAGTCCTGCATATCTTCCAACCGAACCCGCAGGGCATAATCCATGTCACCGCTTAGCCGGTATGCGCTAACGATCTGTGGCATTTCTTTCACGGCGTTGTGAAACTTTTTGGCCCAATTCACCTCGTGCGACAAGGCGCGGATCATAACCAAGGCCTGCAATTCGCAGCCCAGTGCATTCGCGTCTAAAATCGCAACCCGTTGTTTGATGATCCTTTCCTGCTCGAGCATTTTGATCCGACGCCAACAGGCGTTACGCGACAAGTTCACACGATCAGAAATCGCGTCGATGCTCATTGACGAATCCTTTTGCAGTAGTCGCAATATGGCGTAGTCAAAATTATCTAATAAATTGGTCATTTTGGGATTATATCCCAATAGAGTGGCAAATCAACGTGTAAATTGGTATAAATGTTGAACAGATTAGGGCTATTCTTACCTCAACAAAGGAGACAGAGATGATACATAAAGTAGCCAACGCATTCACCCAGCACCCTGCATCAGTGGACGAGAGTTTTTTTCAACATATGCGTTTTGCGCTGACATTTTGTGGCTGGCTAACGCTTGCCGCTGGCGCTGCCTTTGTCCACGCGATCTTACCCTTTGCCTTTGAAAAAACTGCGGGCAATATTATCTGCCGTTTGCACACGCGTATCCACAATAGGAACGCGCACTAACGTTCACAACTAACGATGGGTTTACAAGGTGCGAAGACGGGCGGTGGATTACACCAATCTGTCGCCCAAATTGTCAAGCATGGTCAAACATGCTGACAACTGATCCAATGCAACATACTCGTCAGGTTTATGCGCCTGTTCTATGCTGCCAGGGCCACAGATCACTGTGGAAATTCCCGCTGCCTGAAACAACCCCGCCTCAGTACCGAACGCCACCACGTCTGTGCCGTTACTATGGGTCAAAGCTTGCACAATCGCGACCGCCTCGCTGTCTGGTTGCACCTCTAGCCCATCTGTTTCCGTACACAGGGTTTCAATGATATTGGCATCTGGTGACTTGGCCTGCATTTCGGGGCGAAGGACTTTGTCAACGTAGTTGGCCATTTCAGCACGTAACCAGTCGCGGTCAGATCGTTGTACGACACGCATCTCCCACTCCACCTCTGCGTGATGGGGAACAACATTGTGGGTCGTACCCGAATGACACACACAGATCGACGACGTCGAATAAGGCGGATCAAACCGACAATCAGCAGGTGCCATTGCAGGCAGCTCTGCACGCACTTCCATCAACTTGCCTATAAAGCGTGTCGCATATTCCAGCGCGTTTACACACAGATCGGGCTGGCTGGAATGTCCTGCCACGCCGTGAAACTCGGTTGTGTATTCACACATGCCTTTGTGACCTTCGATGATGCGCATTGATGTCGGCTCTCCGACGATACAGACGCTGGGCTTTAGCCCAGATTTGATCAATTCGTTGATCATCACCCGCGCACCAAGGCAGCCGACCTCTTCGTCATACGTAAAGGCGAAGTGAACAGGTTTCACCAAATCCAGTTTGGCGTAATCCTGTGCCATAACCATTGCGGCTGCAATAAATCCTTTCATATCGCAGGTGCCACGCCCGTAAAGTCGCCCATCTTCTTGACGCATTACGAACGGATCAGCGGACCAGTCTTGGCCTGCCACAGGCACCACGTCGGTATGACCAGACAAAACGATGCCGCCGTCAACATCAGGGCCGATCGTGGCGAACAAATTTGCTTTGCCTTCCACCTCTGACGTCAAAACACAGCGTGCGCCAAGTGCGGCAAGATACTCTTGAATATATTCAATACACGCCAGATTGCTGTCCGATGAAATCGTGGCAAAGCCGATCAGCTTTTCCAAAATCTGGGTGGTTTGGGTCAATCGATCAATCATGGTTTCACAAACAACTTTCTAGGCACATCAGCCAAAGGTTCGGCGGCACCAGATGACCTTATCCGCAATGTTTCTGTGATTTCCAAGCCCCAATCGGGCATCCACAGCGCTGGCATGAAATGAAACGTCATATTCGGCTGCAACACCGTCTCGTCCGATGGGCGGATAGAGTATGTCCGCTCGCCCCAATCTGGTGGATAACTTATCCCTATTGGATAGCCGCATCGCCCGTCCCGTTTTATCCCATGTTTTTTCAAAACGGCATAAAACGCCCGTGCAACGTCACCAGCGGTGTTGCCCGCACGCGCGGCATTTATGCCGTCATCAATGCCTTCCAGAACAACCTGTTCGGCATGTGCTACATCCTTGGGCGGGGTACCCAACCAAATCGTGCGGCACAAAGGAACATGGTACCGCTTGTGACACCCAGCAACCTCAAAAAAAGTGCCTGAATTATTTGGGACCGGTTTGTCATTCCATGTCAGGTGTGCCGCCGCCGCCTCTTCACCTGTTGGTAATAGCGGGCACAGCGCCGTGTAGTCGCCGCCAAACGCACCCTGCTCGTCCTCGGCACCCCAGATGCCCGTTCTATAGATCTCTGCCGCCACTTCGTTTTTACGCACACCCGGTTCAAATATTTCCAAAATGCGTTCATGCATCCGCTCTACGATCAATGCAGCGCGGCGCATATATGCCATTTCTGCGTCTGACTTCACAGCGCGTCGCCAGTTAACCAAGGCTGTTGCATCAATGATCTGTCCCTGATGTGCGGCGCTTAGCACGGCATGAGCACGGGCGGAATAATAGTAATTCTCCATCTCTACGCCCAGTGTCAGCCCACCCCAGCCACGCTCAGCAAGCAAGCGTGCCAGATGATCCATTGCGTGCAGGCTGGTCGACATGACATGATCGTCGCTATACCCGATAATATCGTCTGCCCCCATATAACAGGTCTTGGTTGCACCGACGGCGTCCATCGCGCGGCCCCAAAATATCGGGTCGCCCGTTGGTCCAATCAGAACGCCTTGATGGACATAAAAGCTCCACCCGTCATACCCCGACAGCCACGCCATGTTGGATGGATCGGTGCACAACAGAACCTCTATCCCTTGATCTGCCATAACGGCACGCACCGCGTCCAAACGGAAGGCATATTCGGCGCGTGTGAATGGTAGGTCTACGTCTGGCATTTGCATCTCTCCACGGTTGGAGACAGCTAATCAGCGAAGGTTGCAAAAATCAAATCATTCATACTAAAAAGGCCGCCCCATTTTTGGGACGGCCCTTCGAAATAAAAAGTTGCTAGGTTTAGTTGGCTGTGCCTTCTAGCAGTTTCTTAGCTGCATCTTTGAGAGCTTCTTTGGCTTGGTCTTCTAGAGACATGGTTTCTTCGACAGTTGCTTCTGTTGTAGCTGCCTCAGTTGTAGCTTCTGTTGTTGCTGTGGCCGCGTCTGTTGCAGCTTCAGTCGTTCCAGTCACTGTTTCCGTAACAGTTTCCGTCACAGCCGTTGCCGTATCAGTGGCACCTTCAACAGCTGCCGCCGCCGTGTCTTTGGCCATTGTCGCCGCACTGCTGGCCGCGTCAGTAGCACCTTCAACAGTTGCACTTGCCGCACCTTTGGCCGCATCTACCGCGTCGCCAGTTACGTTTTTGACAGCGTCAGCAACACTTGTTGATCCATCAAGGACAGATTCGACTGCGGCTGATGCGCTTTCTTTAACCGTATCAACTGCGGCTGTGCCCGCTTCTTTAGCAGCGTCTTTGGCAGCGTCCACAGTGTCAGTCACAGCATCAGTAACACTTGATGCGGCACCAGTCGTGGCCTCTGTTGCAGTGGTCGCTGTATCTGTCACAGTTTCCGTCACAGCTGTTGCCGTGTCAGTTGCTTTGTCCATGGCATCTGTCGCCATTTCGGTTGGGGCTTTACCCGTAAAATACCAGTATGCGCCAGCGGCAATTGCCACTACGGCAGCGATCGAAATGATCTTTTTCATGTTAACACCTATTTTTTCGTCCGCGGGAGGTCGCAGAGTTTCCGTACACCTCATTTGGGGGTTCGAAGGCAAAGGTTCAAGCGACTTCGCGACGAATCTCGATCATCGGCAAAATTCCCCATATTGCGTCGCAAACCCTTGACCTTGGCGCTTGGTTAAGTAATGACCCTGATAGGTTGCTAACCGTGCATTTCATGCTTACATTGGCAAAACAGAGACAACTAAAGGAACAAAGACCATAGCTCGTAGACCACATCATGCGCCACCACAGCGCGACACAGGACCCCGCGCGAATGAGCGCATAACCGCCCCCGAAATTCGATTGATTGGCGCCGAAGGCGAAAATGTTGGCGTAGTTTCCCCCGCAAAAGCGATGGAAATGGCCGCAGCCGCTGGTTTAGACGTCGTCGAAATCTCGCCCAATGCTAATCCACCTGTGGCCAAGATCATGGATCTGGGCAAGTTCAAATATGAACAGCAAAAGCGCGAGGCAGAGGCCCGCAAGAAACAAAAGATCATCGAGATTAAAGAGGTCAAGTTTCGCCCAAACACAGACATTCACGATTTCGAAGTCAAAATGCGCAACGTGATGAAGTTTTTGGAAAACGGCGACAAGGTGAAAATCACCATGCGTTTCCGTGGCCGCGAAATGGCACACCAGAATCTGGGGCTTGATCTGCTGAAACGCGTTGAAGAGGCTGTTGGCGATGCGGGTAAGGTCGAAAATCGACCGAAAACCGAAGGTCGTCAGATGACCATGATGATTGGCCAACCCGCCAAATAATCTGACAACCTGATTATAATTCAAAGACCAGTCCGCGCGGCTGGTCTTTTTGTTTTGCGCAAGATGCACAACTATCCTAAGGCCTTGGGATGATCAAATATCTGTCAGCGTTACCAGTTTCAACTAAGGCCGCTGGCCTGTTCATGTTGGGCATCTTTTGCTTTTCAATCATGGACACGTTCAGCAAGTTGGCATCGCAAGAATATCACAGCCTTCAGGTGGTTTGGGGGCGCTATTTCTTTCAGGCCGTGCTGACGGTTCTAATTCTTGGCCCACACCTGAAGCGATTGTTCAAAACACGTTATCTGAAACTGCAAATCTTGCGGTCTGTGTTTTTGTTCGGCGGGACTGCTGGGTTCTATACCGCCATCAAATTCATGACACTTGCCGCAGCCACCGCCGTGTTCGAGGCCGCCCCGCTATTCATCACCGTACTTGCCTATTTCATCCTAAAGGAACATGTCGGCATACGGCGCTGGATTGCGGTCTGCATCGGCATGTTGGGCGCGCTGATTATTATTGGTCCGTCATGGGACGCAGTTAGCTGGATCGCGTTACTGCCGTTGTTCGCGGGGCTATGTTTTGCGTCTTATGCGATTGCCACACGGTTCCTAGGCTCTGAAGAAAACCCACTAACGGCCTTCGTCTATACGGGTATGTTCGGCACACTGATTTCCAGCCTGATTGTCCCGTTTGTTTGGGACACACCCGACCTTTGGGGGCTGTCGTTGATGTTCGCAATGGGGGCATTTGGCGGCATTGGCCATTATTTTATGGTGCGATCCCTATCCACAGGCGAGGCATCATTTCTTGCCCCGTTCGGATATGTCAGCCTTGTATTCAACGCGGGTTGGGGGTTCTTGGTCTTTGCCGAAATTCCAACGCTACCCGTCTTAATAGGTGCTTTGATCATTGTCGGATCAGGTCTGTTCATTTGGATGATCGAGCGGCGTTTGAAACCCTAACGCAGTTGACGCGCTGCCAACACAGGGCCTTGTTTGCGCGATTGTACTACCACGGCCAGCGCCGCGTCACCTTGGATTTTATATTTCATGGTCAACGGTGAATATCCGTCCCATTTGCCGATGGTTTTCCAGTCGGACACGATGTTGGTATACTTGATATTACGCCCGCGATTTTCACCGGATCTAATGGCAACTTCTTCTTGCGGCAAAAACCGAACCAGTTGCACGGTTGATGACCCCAGTTCGCCGTCTTTGCTGGACAGTTGAATAACCAAGGTTGATCCGGTGCGCTGCAGGCGCAGATCAGCGCGATCCTTCGTTGCACGCGCCTCTTTGATCAACATATCAATTCGAGCTTTGCTTTTACCAGACCCACCAGCAACCTGGCCCAACCCATGCACAATCATCTGCGGTGTTACCAAGCGATACCGGCTGGGAAGGATGGCGTTATACGTTTGCTGGCGATCGCTAAAGGCCGCCACCGCAAACTTGTCTTTCCAACCTAGGTAGTCCCAATAATCAACGTGCAGCCCAAGGGCAATCACGTCATCATGTTTGGACAGCTCTGTCAGAATTTTATCGGCGGGGGGGCAGGATGAACAGCCTTGGCTCGTGTATAATTCGACGACGACCATTGGTTTGTCTGCTGCGATTGCTGATCCACCTAGTCCAACAAATGCCAAAAGGCTTGCTGTTAATAATTTACGCATCTAATTTCCCGCCCTGCGATATCGTTTGATTGACCATAATCCTGCACCTCAAGAAATGCCAATAAAGAAAACGAGAGCAGATTGTTACAAAAAAATGGCGCCCTTTTGGACGCCATTTTGAATAAATCATAAATGCACCAATGATCAATCAGTCAACGGTGGCTCTTCGGGATCTTCTGGATCTTCCGGCTCGCACGGGCAATCTACAATCAAATCGCACATGTCATCGCCGTGAAACTTTTGATGCCCATTTCCGTTTGCGTAACCAGTGCTATCGTGATCATGACCTACACCGTTTAAATGGCTAATATGATCTTCTTGATGACCCCTAGGCGTTACTTTTCCGTGGAAACCTTCATTTGGATCACATACTTCTACTGCATCTGAATGGAACTTTTGATGCCCATTGCCATTTGCGTAACCAATACTGTCATGTTGATGACCTTGGCCGTTTTGATGACTAATATGGTCTTCTTGGTGACCTTTAGGAGTAGGCTTACCCCAGCTAGATTTAAATTTCATACTTTCCCCACTAATTATTTGTTACGCCGCATTAAGATTCGTCGACTTGTCTCTTAGAATAACGACTGTGATGAGGTTAGTAATAGATATTGTTTATCCGATGCGTTTCTACCCCAATAGAACAACTTCTGGTGGTAAATTGGTGTAAATAAGCCACCTAAATCGGCGATGCACCCCTAAATTTCCCATCAAATCTTAAGTGCGCGATTGAATTTGGCGGGTTTTCAATCCCTTGTTTCCGAACATAAGTATTAAAAAACCCCGCACAACGGATTGTACGGGGTCTTTAATTCATATGGGCGCGGATTACGCCTTGGCCAAGTTCCGCAGCACGTAATGCAGAACACCACCATGCTCTAGATACTCAATCTCTACCTCTGTATCGATGCGAGATTTCAATGTGATCTCGGCGACGTCACCATTTGGATAGGTGATCGTACACGGCACCAAAGATTGTGGTGCAATATCGCCTTCCAGCTCTGAAATGCTGACCATTTCTTCGCCTGTCAATTTCAACGATTTGCGTGTGTCGCCATTGGTAAACTCGAACGGAATAACACCCATGCCCACCAAGTTAGAGCGATGAATACGTTCAAAGCTTTCAGCAATCACAGCCTTGATACC
>CALDZS010000183.1 GCA_937944065.1 uncultured Amylibacter sp.
TTTTTCATCGATGTCCCTCCCAAGACTAGCGGATCAACCGATCGCGATTTTCTTTGTTGTGTCGTAAACTGACCCATCATCATCGTACCAAGTGAATTTGAATTCACCCGCTTCAGGAACCAAGGCCTCGAATTCGAAATATGGATTGGTTGAAATCGCTGCTTCCATCGCCACATCAACAACGCTTTCGCCGTTAAATTCGCAAGTAAAGCGGTTGATGATCGACCGTGGGATGGGGTTTCCGTCACCATCTTTACGCTGGCCAGATTCCATTTTGTGGCTGATCAAAGTTTTGATCGTGATTGAATCGCCTGCAGCCGCCGTTTTCGGGACCTTTACGCGAGGTTTTACACCTTTTGCCATAATACTATCTCCTATTAGCCGCCGCAGCCGCCGATTGTAACTTTAACCGTTGATGAGGCCTTAACGAACGAGCCGTCTTCCAGTTTCGCGATTGCAACAACATCCTGTGTTCCCGCAAGGCGGATACGTGTAGATGCAGAGCGCGACGCGGCCAACTTGCCAAACTTAAATGTTGCAACACCAGGGGTTGGGTTACCCGTGGCCAGCACCATAATTTCCGTTGCTGTGTCTGATGCAACTTCGATTGGCACTGTGTTACCGTTTTCAGCAATCTCTGGCGCGGTCAGTTTGATATCACCAGCGCCGACTTCAGCACCACCAGTAAATGCCGCAATGGCGTCTTCACTAGCTGCGGCCATTGCGCGAATAGGCAAACCTGCCACTACGAATGCGCCAGCCCCAACAATAATTGCGTTACGTCTTGTCAGTTCCATTTTCGAACCTCCTGAAAAACCCTTGCGGGCTGTTATTCTTTGAGGGTGGCCAAATATGCCACCACATCTTCGATTTGTTGAGCACTTAGCAATGGCGCGAATGTGTCATCAGCGGCTTTGCCAGTATATGCTTTGCCTGGGCGAATGAACCCTTCTGTCTTGTAAAACGAAGGCATCAAGCTTTCGTCAAACATCATTTTTGCATTGGCTACGATGCCGCGAAGCTCTGCTTCCGACCAACGTTCGCCAGCACCATCCAACATAGGGCCGATTTCGCCCTGAAACGGGACATCGGCCAAATCGCTGACTTGGTGGCACGCCACGCAATTACCTAGCTTTTTGCTTCCTACAATTTTGCGACCCATGGTGGCATCACCTGCCACACCGGATAGCGAAGTTGCGACACTGCCTTCGTCAAATTTGACATCAGAGGGCGCGATATCTGCGGCGCTCAAACCAACGGTTGATGCGGCGAAGACCATAACTGCGATTAGATTTCGTTCCATGCGTCCTCCCAAACACATTTATTCCTACAATCATACTAGGACACGTTTCTGATATATATCAAGAACAAATTCTATTTAGTGAATTTGTACCGCGCCTAATCCGCTGAACCATTGTTACGTTCTTGAATGCGTCGGGCGTGGTATCGTTGAAAATCTTCTGTTGAATCTAGCTCGTACCGCTTTTCTTTGACCCATGTGAACATGTCCAATGTGGTACCCGGGCCGAACGCACCAGGCATCATAGCCACCGCGGACGATTGCGCTGTTGCGCCTTCTGGCACCACCTCTGGTAAAAATAGAATCGATGGTGTGAACAACAGACCCCACTTTCTGGCAGCCTGCTTTTCGGTCAGAACCTCGCCATCAAAGTCCGTGATCTCGGTGTCGCCATGAAGGTTAATCTGCACAACGAAGAAGTTCTCGCGGATATAGTCGGCCACGTCTGCGCGCGAAAACACTTCTTTGTGCATCTTTGTACAGTAGATGCATCCGCGTTGCTCGACCATAACGACCAATCGCTTGCCTTCATCATTGGCCTCGGCCAGGTCTTCCGTCAGGTCCTTGAATGTGTCGCGCATCCAATCAGTTTTGTGCAGCCCATCATCACCCAACGTGGCCGCGACTGTTGGAAAGGCAACTATCAATAGTAAGAATAACAGACGTTTCATTGGTCAGGCTCCTCTAAATGTTTTGAAATACGGGGAAGGTTTGTAGCATCCATTGCGCAATGTAGTTCACACTGTCTGTCGCGATCAGACCCGCGAACAAGATCATCAACAGCCCCATCGCCTTTTCAACCTTGGGCAAGTGTTGACGAAAGCCGGCCGCGAATTTCAAGAAAGGTCCAATGAACAAAGATGCAATAACGAACGGTGCGGTCATGGCCACGCCAAAGACCAGCAATAGGATCAGTCCGCGCATCGCAGTCGCCTCGGTACTTGCGGTAAACACCACGGCAGTCAAAACGCCACCGACGCAGGGTGTCCAACCCGCCGCAAAAGCGAAACCCACAACATAGGCCCCTAGCACAGACATGTTTTTCGTGTTGCCAGCATCCATTTGAAACACGCGGTTCAAAAATCCGATGCGTAGAACGCCCAAGAAATGCAGCCCCATGACTAAAACGACAAGGGCCGCAAATAAACGAAACTCGGTTTGTGCGCCTCGAAAGCTTTGGCTCAGACCAAATGCGGCGGCTCCCAGCAACACGAACACTGTGATGATACCAAGCGAAAACATGATAGACGCCAAAAATGCGCGTTTGCGCGCACCAGGTGCCAATCCTCCCTCTGAACTTAATTCAGACATCGATGCGCCCGCCATATAACTCAGATAGAATGGGACAATCGGCAAAACGCAGGGCGAAAAAAACACTATTAGTCCGCCCAGAAATGCCGAAAATAAACTGACGTCCAACATCGCGATCTGTTCCAATACTTGTGAATAATTCATATTCAAGTTATTCTATGTTTTACTTATCCGTCAAATGGAAACCAAATGATACGTCTGTTCCTATCTTGCATCCTGTGGGTTTTTCCCATGACAGCGCTGTCTGCCGAGTTGGTGATGGTAGAACAAAGCGGCTGCCATTATTGCGCAAAGTGGAACGCAGAGATTTCGCATATCTACCCAAAAACAAAAGAAGGCCAGCGCGCGCCGCTGCGCCGTGTTGACCTACGCGCATTACCTGATGACATATCATTTTCGTCTAAGCCGGTTTTCACCCCAACATT
Organism: uncultured Amylibacter sp.; assembly: GCA_937944065.1. Taxonomy (GTDB): domain Bacteria; phylum Pseudomonadota; class Alphaproteobacteria; order Rhodobacterales; family Rhodobacteraceae; genus Amylibacter. The sequence goes on from CALDZS010000183.1 coordinate 3,037, forward strand.
TGTACTGGTCGAGGCAGGAAAAGAGCTCGGCCGGATCGAAGGATACGGTGGGGATGAATTTTTCTGGTTTCTACTAAACCAGCTGTTTGAGAACGGCGATCTAGAGTAGCCCGCGAAAATGACCCAACGCGATTTCACCCCTATATTGCGTTTTGAAGCAACCAGAGTTATTAGAAACTTAACATAGTTGAGGCCCCGACCAAAAATGTCACTACCCGTCATAAGTAAAGATATGTCCGATATCGAGATTGAGCGAATGATGCAAAGTGCGTGTAATGCGTCCAACTTTCTTAAGGCGATCAGCCATGAGGGACGTTTGATGATACTGTGCCATCTATCAACCGGCGAGAAAACCGTGACAGAGTTGGAAGAACTGCTGTCAGCACGACAAGCCGCTGTTTCACAACAGCTTTCTCGGTTGCGCACCGAAGGATTGGTCGAACCACGGCGCGAGGGGAAGGCCATTTATTACAGCCTGACAGATCAACGTGCTATTCAGATTCTTGACGTCGTCTACGATCTATTCTGCAAATAAGGCTACGGCCAAGATGATGCTGACAAACATGCTGGAGAACCTAAATGATTGACGGTATTTCAGATGCAGGCATGCTCGCCCTGATTGGTTTTTCAGGAGGGGTGGTCTTGGGTTTGGCGGCGCGTATTGGGCGGTTTTGTACGCTGGGTGCAATCGAAGATTATCTTTATCAGGGCAATTCCATACGCCTACGTATGTGGGTGCTCGCCATTGGCATTGCTGGATTAGGCGGCTTTACCTTGGTCGCGTTGGGCGCGCTAGATCCAAATCAAACAATATACCATATTGCACCATGGTCGCCCGCTTTTGGCATCGTTGGAGGATTGTTATTTGGGTACGGAATGTCGCTGGCTGGCAACTGTGGGTTTGGCGCGTTGGCACGGTTTGGCGGCGGCGATTTACGGTCTTTCGTAATCATACTGGTAATGGGAATTAGTGCCTACATAATGCTATCTGGTCCTTTGGCAAACCTACGGCTTTCTGTTTTGTCCTTAACAGAGATAACCACCCAATCCAAAAGTTACCCTCAAGTGATCAGTGCGGTGACAGGTCTATCCTCTATCTGGATCGGATTAATCGTAAGCGCCCTAATCACCCTGATAGCACTTTGGTCCAGCGAGTTTCGCGAAGCACCCAAATCAATCTTTTGGGGCACGTTAGTTGGCCTTGCTATCGCCAGCGGTTGGGCAGGCACACAATGGGTTGCGAACACGGGATTCAGCAACTCTGCTGTGAATAGCCATACTTTCACAGCCCCGCTTGGTGAAACACTGTTATTCCTTATGACGTCTAGTGGTGGCGGACTGACATTTGGTGTCGGTTCTGTCTCTGGTGTTCTAACTGGCGCCTTTGTAGGAAGCCTTTTTAAGGGGCATTTTCGCTGGGAAGCGTGCGAAGACCCGCGCGAATTAAAACGACAAGTTTTGGGTGCGATACTTATGGGCTTTGGCGCGGTGCTGGCATTGGGTTGCACCATCGGGCAAGGCATCTCTGCATTTTCGCTTTTGACTTTGAACGCGCCGATTGTGTTCGCATCAATCTTTGCAGGCGCAGCGTTGGGTCTACGTCAGTTGATCACTGGGTTTTCTATTAAGGGAGTTTAGCTAACTCGGAAATGTCAGTAAATTGTCGAGCACTGAATCCAAAAAGCCATAGTCGATCTAAAATACTATTGTGAAAACCGTATTGGGTGATATTTCCAACTCGATGCGTCCGTTGTTTAACCTTGCGACTTCGCTTACGATTGCTAGGCCAAGGCCAGAACCGTCGCTGTCTGGATCTTGCGCAAAGCGCTCAAAAATGACGTCTCTGATAGCCTCAGGGATGACCGCACCGTCATTTTAGACCGACAAACGCAGGTCGGCTTTGCCAGCCTGA
>CALDZS010000184.1 GCA_937944065.1 uncultured Amylibacter sp.
CTGTACAAATGATGCACATGATGGATGCCGATATTGGCCGAGAACCAACGTAGGATTGGCGGAAGGTCATAATGCGAACTGCCGTGCAAGGCTGCTTCGTGCACCTGCCAATCTTCGTGTTCGTCCCAGTGTGTGTGTTCGAACTGGTGTTGGATGTAGAACAACCACATGCCAATAGACGCTGCGATCAATGTCGTCGGAAGGAAGACCAGAAATAGGGCTTGGAAACCGCCAAGTGCAACGATGAGCCCAAGAATTACCAATGTAGCAAAGTTGGTACCCATCGCACTAATCCAGTATTTTTTACCACTTTTCATCAAGCCGATGGGCAGGCGGTTTTGTAGGATAAACAAATATGTTGGCCCTAGTCCAAACAGAACCACTGGATGCCGATAGGCACGGTATAGCAAGCGCCCAAATGGGGTGCGTTGATGATATTCTTCGATGGTCAAAGTCATGACATCACCGATGCCCCGAAACTCTAGATCGCCAGCGTGGCTGTGATGAATAGAATGCGTGCGACGCCAAACATCGTAGGGCGTCAGTGTCACAACGCCTAGCGCGCGACCAATCCAATCGCTGACATTGCGATTGGCAAAAAACGATCCATGCCCACAGTCATGTTGGATACAGAAAATCCGAAGTAAGAAACAGCCATTCAGCATCGAAATCAGAAACGCGCCGATGTAACTAAATGATGCGACCCAACATGCCAATATCCAAAGCGCGACAAAGGGGATGATGCTGTAAGCGAGTTCTAGACTGCTTCGAACGCTGCTTGGGTCGCGATATTTAGCAAGAATTCGAATCCAGTCTCTGGGTTCTTTAGCGGCGGAGATAGACTCAATTTGGTTCATGATCGGCTCAGCCCTTAAGACAATTTACCTGCACACATAGCAGTCTCATGGGCTGCAAACAATGAAAATTCCTAGTTGCACGCATCTAGTGCGTGTGTGATCGGTTAAAGCAAATCACCTAGCAAATATGCTGGATCATAAATACCCCATAAGGGGTCCTTAGATTAAGGGCGAAGTGTGGTGGAGACGAAGGGTTTGGTGCCATTGAAATCGAACTCTTTACTACACCTTTGCAGGGCAAATTTCAAAAATCGATTAAGCTTCGGGTAATAGAACCGGGCCTTTCTCGGCAAACCCGACTGTCACTTCTGTCCCTACTTTTAAGGGTGAGTCGACATCGTCGTGCACGGCAAACATAGATCCAAATTTCGCCTCGAGAGTATATTCCATACGTACTCCGACATAGGTGGCTTTGGCTATGTTAGCTTTAAACCCGTCCTTCGCACCGATTATCAATCTTGACGGGCGCACGGCCAACTTGGCAGGTCCCAATGCAAGGCCGCGCGAAGGCAGATTATGCTTGTACGTATCAATGGATATTGTCGCTTGCTCATTTTCAACGCTTTCGATGTTACAAGGCACGATATTCGCCTCGCCGATAAAGTCCGCGACAAAGCGATCAACAGGGGCGTCATAAAGTTGCTTTGGTGTACCAATCTGCGCAATTGCTGCATTCCGCATGACGACGATTTCGTCCGAGACGGCAAGTGCTTCTTCTTGATCATGGGTTACATAAACGACCGTCAGGCCAAGTTCTTGCTGAATTGCCCGAATATCCTCGCGCACCTGCCGGCGAAGCTTTGCATCCAGATTAGAAAGCGGCTCGTCGAACAGCAGAACCTGAGGTTCCAATACCAGCGCGCGCGCGACCGCAACGCGTTGCTGCTGACCACCAGATAATTCGCTGGGCAAACGGGTATCAAACCCCTTCAAACCAACAAGATCAAGCCCAGCCAAGGCACGAGCACGTGTTTCCGCTTTTGAAAAGCCGGAAAAAGTCAGCCCATAGGAAACGTTTTCAAGGACGCTCATGTGTGGGAACAAGGCATATGATTGGAAAACCATAGACACATCGCGGTCGGTCGCGGGCAAACTGGTGACGTCTTGATCACCGATCAAAATGCGCCCCGTTGTTGCCATTTCCAGACCTGCGATCATTCTTAGCGTCGTTGTTTTCCCACAGCCAGATGGACCCAGCAGCGTAACCAGTTTTCCTGCTTCGACAAACAAGTCGATGTTATCAACTGCTATGACATCGCGTCCGAAACGCTTTGTTACATTTTCAAACCGAACGGGTGCGGCCTTGCCAACTATCTTCGCCTCTACCATTATTTTTCCCCTGCTTCGAATTGCGTGCGCCGACCGATTTTGGTGCGTCCAACCATGATCTGCAACATGCCAACGGCCGTCAGCATGACGAGAATTAAGGTTGTAGAATAAGCAATCGCAAGCCCGTAATCGTTGTTTTCCACGCGCCCGATGATGTAGCTGGTAGCCATATCATATTCTGCGGATACTAGGAAAATAACAGCAGAGATCGCGGTCATCGCGCGCACAAAACTGTAAACGAGGGCTGCCAGAATTGCTGGACGCATCAGGGGCAAGATTATGCGTCTGAACGTTTGCCAAGAGTTGGCACCAAGTGTCAGCGAGGACTCGTCTAGCGATTTGTCTAACTGGCTCATCGATGCAATTCCGGCCCGGACACCGACGGGCATGTTGCGAAAAACAAAGCTGACGACCAGTATAATGCCAGTGCCAGTGATCTCTATAGGTGGGACATTGAAGGCTAAGATATAGCTAACGCCGATTACAGTTCCAGGGATTGCGAAACTTAACATTGTGCCAAACTCAAACGCATTTTTTCCCGCAAAGGTTTGGCGTGTCAGTAGATAGGCAGTGATTAACCCTACGATTGCCGTCAGAGGTGCCGCGACGGCCGCGATGTAAATAGTCGTCCAAAAGCTGTCCCAAGCAGCGCCCGTCCAGCGAATGCCGCCATCTTCCAACCGCACCGAGAACAGCGTGGTGTAGTGTTTAAATGTAAGCGTGTTGTTGACGCCCCACAACTCGACCACACTGCCGTATAGTATCATGCAATAGATGACGACGGTGAACAGCCCCCACAGACCTGCAATGATGAAAACGGGTATGGCAATGCCTTTTGGCATCAAAGGATGAACGCCAGAGTCGCCCTTGCCAGAAACGGTGGTGTAGCTTTTTTTACCTAACCATCTGCGCTGCGCATAGAACGCTGATAGTGTGAAAAACAATAGAACCATGGCCAGCACCGCGGCGCGCCCTTGGTCATATTGCGCGCCAACGATGGCAAAAAATATCTCGGTCGATAGCACATCGTAATTACCGCCAAGCACTAGCGGGTTACCGAAATCAGCCATGCTTTCGATAAATCCCAAAAGGAACGCGTTGGCCAGTCCGGGGCGCATTAGCGGCAATGATACGGTTCTAAATGTCTGCCAGCGGTTCGCGCGTAACGTTTGAGCCGCTTCTTCCATCGAGGGGGATACACCTTCGACGACGCCGATCAAAACGAGGAATGCAATTGGAGTGAATGCCAAAGTTTGTGCAATCAGTATTCCGGGCATCCCGTATAGCCATCTGGTTGGTTGCACGCCAAAAAGATCTGCCGCGAATTGGGTGACAGAACCAGATAGGCCAAACAACAAGATCAATGCGAGGCCGATAACGAAAGGCGGTGTAATGATTGGCAACACCGTCAACGCACGCAACGCACGTTTGTGGCGAAATCCGGAACGCGTGACGACCAGTGCGAAAACAAGACCTAGGACTGTGGTAAGAAACGCAACTGTCAGTGCTAGAAACAATGAATTCCATGCGACGCCGCAACGCCCGCCAGTCAAGCATTTAAGACCCCAAAGCCTATCGTCAAAAAACTTCGATGCGAAAACAGCACCAGAATACGTACCGTCCTCGGTGATGAACGCAGCAATAAGCATTTTGGCAATGGGAAAGAAAACAAACGTTGTAACAATTACAATCACACCAGCGATGGCGCTGACGACAAAAACATCGCCGTTGATTGCGCCACGTGCGGCAATTCCTTGTGCGAATAAGAACAAAAATGCCGAGGCGAGAAACAACCCGCCATAGCCCATCCCATACTGTCTGTCGCCAAGCTCTCCAAACAGAGATTTTAGCCATTCGAAATTGAAGCCACGAATTCCGATCCCAAATCCCTGAGCCATCAACCAACCAAGACCAATGGCGCCGACCAGTATTAATATGGTGGCATAATAGGGATCGCTTTTCTTGCGATTAATAGCGAACAATGACGCAATGAGGGGCAATGCCAGCGGGGCCAGCCATAGTTTCTCGCCTTGGGCGATTAAAAATGCGGCAGGAGCATAGTCTTCGTCAAATGGGTACCCGTCGAACAGCCAGCCGAATGACAAAAATCCATCCTCGACCCCGTACCACGGTAGAATTAGAAACCCAACCCAGCCGACGATGATCCAAAAGATCAAAGCCGGCTGGGCGGAAGTTTTAGGTGTATTTTGGCGCAAGGTTTATTGCGGCAATGTAGAGACTTCTTCATCCCATTTCTTCAACAAACGCTTACGTTCGTCAGAAGAGCCATACTTTTTAAAGTCATAGTCGATCAATTTGATGGTCGACATGTCCGGCGCTGATGGGGACGTATTAGCCCCTTTGTTCGACGGCACCTGGAACGCATTCACTTCCAACGCGAGGTTTTGCGCTTCGGCAGAAAGTGCCCAATCGTAGAACTTCTTAGCTTCGTCCATGTTACGCGCGCCATCGATGATTGACATTGAACCGATCTCGTAACCAGTGCCTTCGCAAGGTGCGACGACATTTACAGGAAACCCAGAAACAGCTTGCTTCACCGCGTCGTGCATGAAGACGATACCAATTGTGTTTTCGCCACGACCCGCAGCCTTAATCGGCGCAGAGCCAGATTTTGTATACTGGTTGATATTGGCATGAAGGCCTTTCATGAATTCGAAACCCTCATCTTCGCCAAACAGCTGAACCATCGAAGCCAAAGTGGTATAGGCTGTACCCGAAGAGTTTGGGTTCGCCATTTGAACATGACCCTTGTATTCTGGCTTTAGCAAATCCTTCCAACATGCGGGAACTGGCAGGTTGTTGGCCGCCAACAACTCGGTGTTGTACCCGTATCCCAACGCGCCAGAATAAATGCCGATTGTTTTGTCATTTGCACCCGTTGCTTGGCTTATCGCCCAATCGTTAAGTTGATCGCGCATTGGTGAGACATAAGTAGCGGTTAGATTCTC
>CALDZS010000185.1 GCA_937944065.1 uncultured Amylibacter sp.
CGATCCATGAAACAGCAGACGCAAGCCCGTCTTCGTCCAACAGATTGAACTTCTGATAGGTGGCGGGGCCCGAAAAATCATCTGCGATATCGGTCGCAAAGACCGTCGCACCCAATGCCGCGAAATGTTCCACAGCACTAAACCCAATGCCGCCGACAGCACCTGTGACAAGACAGGTCTTACCCGTCAAATCTGTAGGAGCTGCGTTTAACATTACTTCACCGCCCCAAAGGTTAGACCTTGAACAAGTTGCTTTTGCGCAAGCCATCCGAAGACAACAATTGGTGCACAGGCCAACGTCGAAACAGCAGACACTTTCGCCCAGAACAGACCTTCTGGCGCTTGGAATGACGCCACGAAGGCGGTCAATGTGCTGGCTTCGGTTGTTGTCAGAACAATCGACCAGAATGCTTCGTTCCAGCACAGGATAATAGACAATAGTGCTGTTGAGGCGATACCGCCCCACGCCAACGGCATCACGATATCTTTGATCTCGTTAAAGGTCGATGTGCCATCCATGCGCGACGCTTCCAAAATCTCTTTCGGGATTTCTCGGAAATAGTTGAACAAGATCAACATCACAATCGGCAGGTTCATCATTGCGTAGATAACCACCAATACGATTTTTGAATCCAGCATACCCAGTTTTTGAGAAATCAGATAGATTGGCATCAAAACACCAACAGCTGGCAACATCTTTGTGGACAGCATCCACATCAGAATGTCTTTGGTATAACGAGTGGGGTTAAAAGCCATCGCATAGGCGGATGGAATCGCTATCAAAAGAGCGATTAATGTGCCGCCGAATGACGTTATGACAGAATTTATCGCGAATTGACTGTAATTCGTACGCGCTTGGATTTCCGTATAATTCTCTAGCGTTGGCTCAAAGAACAATAGTGGTGGAATGGCAATCGCCTGAGCTTCGGACTTGAAGCTGGTCAAGACCATCCAAAATATTGGGAAGAAAAACAGCAAGGCTGCGATCCATGCAAAAAAGACTGCAATACGGTTCTTAAGGATTTCGGCTTGTTTATCAGTCATCGTTTTACACCGTTAAAGTTTTGCCAACGGCGCGGATCAAGAAGATCGCAACGATGTTAGCGAGGATAATTGCAAAGACACCACCGGCCGAAGCCACGCCTACGTCAAACGCTTGCTGCGATTGGATATAGATCAGGTAGGTCAGGTTGGTTGATTGAACGCCGGGTCCACCACTGGTTGTCACGAAGATTTCAGCAAAAACCGCAAGATGGAAAATCATCTGAATTAGGATGACGATGGAAATTGGACGCGCCAGATGCGGCAAGGTCAGGTTATAAAATTGCGACCAAAATCCGGCACCGTCTAGGGTAGCTGCCTCTTGCTGTTCTTTATCTTGTGATTGCAGCGATGTCATAAAGATCAGGATTGCGAAGGGCGTCCATTGCCAACTTACCATGATGATGATGGAAAACAGCGGCATATCCTGCAACCATTCAATCGGCTGCATCCCCAGTGCATTAGCAAACGCTGCGAACAATCCGTTGTTAGGATCCATCAGCATGTTTTTCCAAACCAATGCAGACACGGTTGGCATGATAAAGAAGGGCGAAATCAACATAACACGCGCGATGCCACGACCTTTAAATGGGCGGTCAATTAGGATCGAAATGGCCAAGCCAAGAACCACAGTTATTAGCAAAACCGAACCAACCAGAACCAGTGTGTTTGTCAAAGCCGGAAAGAATGACGGGTCGGTCCAGAAAAACCGATAATTGTCCAAACCGATAAATCCGCTACGCTCTGGGTACAGCAGATTATAACGAATGGTTGAGAAATAGATTGTCATCGACAATGGTATGATCATCCACAAAAGCAGAAGAATAATGCTGGGTGCTTGAAGCAATCTAACTAATGTTCTGTTCATGGGGATGGTCCTAAATATAAGGGGGAATGCGTCGTAAAAAGAAAATGGGGGCAGATTTCTCTGCCCCCACTCAGGAGGAGGGATTACTTGTAGTAACCGCCTTTTTTCATTTCGCGATCAGCGGCAGCTTGTGCAGCAGCAAGACCTTCTTCAACTGTGATGTCGCCTGCAAGAACCGCAGTCATTTGTTGACCAACAGCAGTACCAATTGCTTGGAATTCTGGGATCGCAGCAAACTGAACACCAACATAAGGTGATGGGTTCTGTGTAGAGTTGCTTGGGTCAGCTGACATAATAGCTTTCAACTCAGCGTCTGCAAATGCAGCAGCTGCTTGGAAGTTAGGATTGTCATATGTTGACTGACGAGTACCTGTTGGAACTTTGCCCCAACCGTTTGTTGCAGCTACCAGCTCAACATACTCTTTTGATGTTGCCCATTCCATGAACTTCATCGCGTCGTCTTTTTGCTTTGTTCCAGCTGGAACTGCCAAAGACCATGCCCACAACCAGTTTGCGCCACGATCAGTGATCGCAACAGGTGATTGTGCGTAAGCCATGCCTGGTGTTGTGATAAATGATGCAGCAATAGTCGCATCGATCCACATTCCACATTTGCCTTCGTTCATCAAAGCCAAGATTTCGTTGAACGAATTAGCAGATGAACCTGGAGGGCCGTAATTGTCCAAAAGATCTTTGTACATTGTTACAGCGTGGTTCCAAGCAGCTGAATCCAGTGCCGGTGTCCAATCTTCGTTGAACCACTGAGCACCAAAGCTGTTAGCCATAGTTGTTAGGAACGCCATGTTGTCGCCCCAACCTGGCTTACCACGTAGACAGATGCCGTACTGACCAGCATCTTTGTCAGTCATTGCAGCAGCCGCGTCTTGAACGTGACCCCAAGATGGACGATCGGGCATAGTCATGCCAGCAGCGTCCAATAGGTCTTTGCGGTACATGATCATTGATGATTCACCGTAGAATGGTGCAGCATACAATTTGCCTTCGTGTGACAGGCCGCCACGCATAGCTGGCAAAATGTCGTCTGTGTCATAGTCAGCACCGAATTCTAGTGCTTCCAACCAACCACGTGAGCCCCAAATAGGTGCCTCGTACATGCCGATTGTCATAATGTCGAACTGACCACCTTTGGTAGTGATGTCAGTTGTTACACGTGAGCGAAGTGTACCTTCGTCCAGCGTTACCCATTTAACAGTGATACCTGGGTTCGCTTCTTCGAACTTTGGTGTTAATTTTTGCATTTCGACCATGTGGCCGTTGTTTACAGTTGCAATGGTCAGCTCGCCTGCCATTGCTGTTGTTGCACCAGCCGCGCAAAGCGTCAGACCTAGTGCTGTACTACGTAGAGATTTCATTTTTTCCTCCCAGAAAATAAATGGTTCAGTCGAACCTAGTCGTTAAACGATAGGGGAAGTTTTGGGGCATTGCCTATACTTATTCGGCAAATATACATACAAATTCCGAGTATTTGACCCTATTTCCCACTATCAACACCTAAAAAATGAGCGTTAGTATAGACTCATGATATCGCAAAGCTTGCTTTTAGACGAATGGGGATTTTGTGGTGGCAGTAAGATTCTGTCAAGTTGAATGTTAGCGCTAACGGATATTATCCAAGCAAACTCTTGTTGAATGAAGGCGAACTGAGTAGCAATACTCAGCTCTTCCAGAGAGTAATTTGTAACGGCTTTAATCTTTAGTCAAAGCTATCAACCCTGCAACAAAATCTTCTGCACTGTTTCATCCCAACCCAAGTAAAGCATCTCGCCATCGCGGATCACTGGGCGGGTCATAACTTTGGGGCGTGCTGCGATCTGTGCATCCGCCTCGGAATTTTTCAACCAATCACTCAGCCCGCGATAATCGTTTGATGTACGGTCCACCAAGCGATCTCCGAATTCTGTGATTAGGACAGCAAGCTCTGCTTCGCTCAACGGATCGGCGCGAACATCACGGAAACTGATATCCTTACCTTCAGCTTCCAATGCTTTAACCGCTTTCTGGCAAACCGCGCATGTGTTCAATCCATAAATAACCATATCATTTGTCCCTTGATGCTGCATGAACATCTTGCATCCTGTCGGCAAACGCAAGCAGTGGGCAATGGATTGTTGTTGCCACAGCGATTTCAGTATTTCCCATTGCCGTATTTTGCGTACAATCAACACCCAGTTGGTGCGTGACAAGACGGGCAGTTAAGGGTTAAGATTAACAGTATGA
>CALDZS010000186.1 GCA_937944065.1 uncultured Amylibacter sp.
GTTGTGCATTAAAGCGACTTTTTAAGTCCACACGAACCATAGCTGGTCTTTTTAGGCTTTGCTGCCAGATTCCTTTGCGATCATTATAGCATGATCTCAACAGTCACTGGCACATGGTCAGACAATTTATTCCCAACCCAATTCTCGAACGTGCCAACCGTAAAATCTGTGATGGCATGCGTCTGCACATGCGGCATAAAGATGTAATCCAGATGATATGTAGGTCCGTCCTTGGTGCGGTTGCGCCAGTAATGAGTCGGAGTTTGCTCGGCCCCCTCTGTCTCGCCCGTCACATGATGATATGCACTGACCAGCCCTAGCTTTTCCAACAAGCCGACCTTGGTCATATGGTTGGCGCGCCAGCCGGGTTTGTCCCAGATTTTATTGTTATTCAGATCACCTGCAACGAAACTTGGGGCATTTCGCAAAAATGCGTCATATTTTTTGATGCCACGGCGCAATGGCCCCAGTTGATGTTTACGGGTGATCCCCGCCGATGCGTTCTGCGCCCATGCGGCCAGAAGGTTGAATTGCGCGGCACCAGTCACGTGAACTGGTAGTATATAGTTGAGTGTTGGGTGAAATGGATCGGCACGGCGTAGGCTGTGATTGTTAAAGGCAAAGACCGCCAAGCCTTTATGCTTGTTTTTACCCATCCAAACGAAGTTTTCATCTGTCAGCCCCTGCACACCGCATTCTTCCAGTCGCGCACGGTTGGCGCATTCCGAAATGACCGCCACGTCAGGACGTAACGCCATCAATGCATCCATCTTTCGGTGCAAAGCCATGTTGCAATTCCAAGCGACGAGACGCATGTGGTTTTCCCTTGTGATGCCCAACAGTGTCATGCACAAAGCCCATATGCAAAGAGTTGATGTCGTAAAGTGGGTTGCTACCGTTATTCAGCTGATCGGATATGGCCTGACGGGTCTTAATGTAGTCCCTTGGAACGTGCTGGCATTCGTCATCGGCATCGCGCTGTGGTTTGTCGTTGGTTTTATGTGGAAAGACCGTGCAATCATGGTTGTCCATATCGGCGCGTTCATCGCGCTAAGCGCGGGATACTTGAACTCTTGACCCGCAAACCCCCATCCGCAGTTCTGTTCGATTGTGACGGCGTGATCGTCGATAGTGAAGTTTTGACTAATCAGGTGATCCGCGATGATCTGGCAACCGCGGGGCTGGATTGGACCTTAGAAAAAGTCATGGATAGTTTTGTTGGCGGCACCATGAAGGGCGTGCACACAACGGCGCGCACTGCAGGTGCTGATATCGCCGATGATTGGGTCGAGCAGATTTATGTGAAAATCTATGCCGCGTTAGAACAATCGGTCGAGGCTGTGGATGGCATTGCCGAAGTTCTAGATGTGTTAGACGCTGCAAAGATACCTTATGGCGTAGGATCAAACGGGCGGTTGGTAAAAATGCACCTGACATTGGGGCGCACGGGTTTGTTGCCACGATTTGAAGGTAAACTCTATTCCGCACAGGATCTGGCCAACACCAAACCCGCCCCCGATGTTTATCTAAAAATTGCCACCGATCTAGGAGTAGATCCCGCCGATTGTGCCGTGATTGAAGACAGTGCCAGCGGTGCCCGTGCAGGCCGTGCTGCGGGGATGGTTGTGTACGGGTTTGCCAAAGACACGGCACCTGCGAAACTGGCGCCCCATTGCGACGTAATCTTTACGGATATGTCTGATTTTCCTGCATTGCTAGGTTTGGGTTGAGTTTTCTAACTACTTCAATAGATAGGCAGCCATGGGTATGATCATTCGCACAATATTATTTGGACTTGCGCGTCGTCTCTTGGGAATTCCTGGGATGATCCTAGTCGGTGGATTATTATATCTTTATTTCCAAACCAACTATGGGATCGGGCCACCCTTGCAATAGCCGAGGGTGACCCTGTTGAATTACATTAGCGTCAATTCTTCCTCGTCATCATCTATCATGTCGGGCATTTCTGGGTCGACGTCGACGGTTGGGACGGCGCTCTGCGCTGTCAAAACGGTCGTTGATGTTGCTACTGTTGGTGTGGCTGCAACGTCATCATCATCGTCCAAACCGAACAAATTTTTGAACAGGTCAATTATGCCAGTAAAGAGACCTTCGATAAAGTCACCAAGCCGCTCGAAAATATTTTTCGACGATGTTTCCACCATCGGTTCTTCCATGGTACCTGCCACGTCCGGTACATCAATTGGCAACAACACTTTGTCAATGACGTGAACAACGCCATTGGCCGCCTGAATGTCCGTTGTGATCAATGTTGGGTCTGCGACATCCGTATCTTTGTCGCCCAAACTGGTTGTGGCTGCATCAATAGTGACCGTTCCGCCTTGTAGCGTGGCGAGCTCGGTCTCTCCCAATATCTGCGAAGCCTGCAAGCTTTCGCCTGCGACATGATAAGTTAAGATTTCGGTCAACAGCGGAATTGGGTCACCGTCACCCAGTGTGGTCAGGGTTTCCACCAAAAATGTCCAGGCATCAGCCTCTGCGCTGCCCTCAAACCCAAGATCGTTAGCCAGATCGACAAACGCCTGGTCGGTTGGTGCGAACACAGTAAAATCTGCATCTTGATCGGCCAAGGTCTCTGCCAATCCCGCCGTTTTTACTGCGGCCAGTAGCACGTCGAAATCACTTGCATCATCATCGAAAGCATCGCCAGATCCTGCGACAATATCCGTTATTGTGGGCGCATCATTTCCTGGCAGGTCGAGGGGCAGCAAAACTTTGTCGATAATATGGATCACTCCATTATCCGCAGGCACATCCAAGGCCGTTAAAGATGCATCAATCAAATCGGGTTCAAGATCTACAAGGGTTGGTAAGTCGACGCCGATCTCTGAACCTTGCAATGATGTGACGCTGGTTGCTG
>CALDZS010000187.1 GCA_937944065.1 uncultured Amylibacter sp.
CCCGAAGCAAATTGCGCAAAATATACGATCCGTCACCTTGTAGGTCTGCTTGTTCGAACTGAATAACCTCCCAATCTGTGCGTTGTTCATCCTTGATCGCAAAAGCATTTGCGCCGTTCAAAACAGCTGAACGTGATCGGGATTGCAACGTGGCGCGAGACGGTTTTAGATGAACTTCTGCCCGCGACCAACGCCCAGCTTGCGCCCATGCAAGAGGTGCAAGAAGACTGCCAAACACTGCTTTGTTCTCAATCTTGGCAAACCGCTCATATCCTTCTTCTTCGGCAGAGCCATAAATCGCGACTTGCGGCCAAGGTTTTGCAGTGGCGGCCACGTAAGGCCGATGTGCCTCTGTGCGATTTATCAAGTTAGGCAAGTCCATAAACGCAACGGAAACAGGAGTGGCCCCAACCATGTTGCCTGAAACGACGAGTCTATCTTCAGCGCCTAAATCAATGACCCCTGCTGGTTCTACCCGCGTTCCAGTGACCACCCGCGCGCCCTGCTCTTCAATTGTATCCAAACGGTACAATGTGGATTGCTGTGCGTCCGCAATTGATACAACATCACCACTGGTTAATGCCAACTTGGACGGTGGCAACGCAAACGCGATACTTTCGGCGGCTGTATTTCCTGTTGCCAACAACTTTCGACCCACAGCTTTGGCGTGACGGGCGCGCATCGCGATTGGAATGTCCAACGTAGTTGCGGTCGCATTCACAACGTCCTGAGCCAACAATGACACACTTGCCGATTGATACGCATTGTCCGCATCATAATATGACAATTGCACCTGACCCAACCTTGTCGAAACAGGAGAACGCGATCGAGTGAACTGATCTTGCCCCTCGACGTCCAAAGCCAGATCAGCCAACGACAATATCGTGTCGGGCGCTGCACGAGAGTGACCAAACACCAACACACCATCCGTTTCGACACAGCTGAAATCGTAGGCCTGCATCAAGGGTTGCAGGCTTTCTCTGGCGGTTTGCATGCGTTCTTGTGCATAACCAATAACCAACCCATTCAACGCTGACACATCAGCGTCCTGTACACCCGATGCCGCACAAATATCAGCGACGACATGTGCTAATTCCTGCAAAAACATACGCCCAGTAATCCAATGGCCCGTTGCATAATTTGGCGCGTCAGACCAGATATCAGACCGCGCCGGAAATTCTGGCCAAGGCCGCGCATCCCATGCCCAGACATGCGCGCGCGTCATATCGATCATAGGACCCTGATACACATCAGAAATTGGATTGTTAGCTTCATCCTGCCAGTACTGGGTCACAGCAGTCAAATAACGCGTTTGAATCAGCTCATCGACAGCGCCATTTGATGCATACGGTGCACTGGATTCTGATGATTTGGGATCGACAAAGACGTTCGGTTGATTTGTCCCCAAATCTATCGCTGGGCACCCAAACTCACTAAACCATATTGGTTTGGAACATGGGTCCCACACCGTTGAATTATTGGATTTTACGCCTCCAATACGGTCATAATGTCGCCTGCTCCACCAATTGCGAATATCCTTGTATCGATAGACCCAAGGTTCATCATGCGCGCCATCGGCAATTTCACTGCGGATTTGGGCTACACGGTCTAACGCAGTTTCATAATACCAGTCATACCCTTCACCGCCCTCAATATTGGATTTCAGATACTCTAAATCGTAAACCGAACCAAACTTCGCATCCAAATGATGTTCACCCGCTCGCCAATCAGACAGCGGCATGTAGTTATCAATCCCAACAAAATCGATATTGGGATCCGCCCACAGGGTATCAAGATGATAGTGAATGTCGCCGGATCCATCGTTAGGATGATAACCGAAATATTCAGACCAATCCGCCGCGTATCCAATTTTTGTGGCTGGCCCTAGCAATGCACGTACTTCTGTCGCCAAGGTCTTTAGATGCACAACGAATGGGAATAGATTCTGGGCGCTTCGAATTTGCGTCAAGCTGCGCATTTCAGACCCAATACAAAAGGCCCCGACACCGCCAGCGGCGGCGCACAAAGCAGCATTGTGCAATATGAACCGACTGTAGGTCCATTCCGCTGGGCCTGAATACACCACAGACCCATTGTCGATTTGAAAATCTGACGCTTGGGCTGTTCCAAAAAAATCAGCGACTTCTGAATTCGCGGTTACTGTCTGGTCCGGGGTTCCTGCAAGATCAGGCGCAATAGATACTGTTATCCGTCCGCGCCACGGCATTACAGGCTGATCTGGCAGGCCAGTCCACGGGTCAGTTTTTCCATTGGCTTGCTGAATATCCATTAGAATAAATGGATAAAAAACAACATCTTGAGATACGTTCTTTAAATGTGTGATCGCCTCAATCACGCTTGTGTCGGACGGTGTTCCACCAAAAGCAACGTCACCGTTTGCCAACCCAACCTGATCAGCACTGGCACGTGACACCCCCGCCACAGACCATTCAAGCGGCACGCCATCGGCGGCTTTTTGGTCTACCTTCGGGCGCAAACTACACTGTCCACAGCGCAGATCATCACCGAACCAGCTGACGACCAAAGACACGGACCCACAGTTGGGCAGATCAGTCGTCAAGTCTGCGACACCGTGGACGAAATCTGTTTCACCCCGCCCTGTATGAGAGTTTGCAGTGCTGTTTTCGGCAAAGTCGCCGGAAAAATAAACGGGATCGGTTCCTAATGTATACTCGCCCGACCCAGGTATCAAACACACCCCATTGATCGTTTTTTGCACCGCTTGGTCATCGGTAGTCGACCGAAAAACCTCGAAATTAAATTGCGGGATGCGGTTTCCAAAAGGCGATAAATCCAGGTTTTCGATCACCACATAGGACAGCCCGCGAAAAGCTGGAGTGTTAACAAGACCTTCCACCGCAGAGATTGTGGGGTCAGGCAATTGGCCTTTCGCACCGTCATAGAACGCAAGGGATAGGTCGGCCTTTGATATTTCTTGTCCGTCTGCCCAAATACGACCAATCTTGGCGACGCCAGCCTCGCCCAATCCGAACCCAAGGCTGACTGTATAACTGTAACTGTTCGTCGTAACGCCGCCACCCTTGCCACCTGTTTCAGTGGTATCAATATTCTCTTTGAAATTACTCGACCAAATCATTTGACCAGCAAGGCGCATGCGGCCAAAACTGACGGGAATTGTCGCCCCTTCTGCCGTACTTTGAAGTTTAAACTTGTCGACGCGACCTTGTTCGACCAACGGGGCACCTTGGCCAAATAGTTTTTGGTCTAATAGACCCCCAATGGATGCCCCGACCGCCTGACCAATGGCGGCACTGGCCACGCCAGCAAAGGTGCCACCAACACCAGCACCAATCGCGGATCCTGCTGCCGCAAGTAATATAGTAGCCATGGTTATTGCCTCCGTTCAGGAAAATGAAATTGCGCACTGATGCGTCTGATCCAAGCAGTAGTTAACGCCGTCTCGGTCACGCTATATCCGCTGTAGGCATGAATTAATGTGGGATACCCGTCAGGGCTTTGCCCCAATATACCAAGATGCTTTGCAACCGAATTGGGGATCATGCGAAACAGCAAAACGGTGCCGGGACGGTTCAGGTCAATTTGACCCGCAGGCGACAGGTGACGCGATGCAGCATCCAAAAGAACTTCTGCGCGCCCCGTCTCAGACCAATCTTTGGTATAGTTTGGTGGTTTTTCTGGCTCCGCCCCGATCAGATCGCGCCACACACCACGGATCAGCCCAAGGCAGTCCGCCCCTTGCTGAAATGTACTTGCTTGATGTTTGTAAGGCGTACCGATCCAATTGCGGGCAGAATCTACCACATCGTTGTTTAATGGCTCTATCATGATTGGGATTTGACCTTGTTCGTAATAGATTGCCCCTGATAATCGCCCCCCGTCACAGGATAGGCAGTCGCCCAATCATCGCCTGGAATGAACGGAAAACCTTGAAAGTTCAGGATATTTGCAAACTTCTCTTTGCAAGTCGTGGCGCGCTTATCACAACCGGCAACCAGTTCGGCCTGATCAGTGGGATTAACCGGAAACGCGGGTGCATTTTTTAACTCTATATGGCGTTCCGATTTTTCGGTAACATCTCTTTGAATCAAAGAGATTGACCCTTGGTTATCACCTGACAACCAACGCACAGTTCCGCCGACGAACCAGCGATCTTCGATGCTGCTTATCGGTTTAAAATACAGTTTTTTCTTGTTCGTGACTCGCGCGATTTCGATAGCAGTCAAATACCCCTGCGTACCAATGTCAAACTGGCATTTTTGATCGCCTAATGCCGCAGAACAAGTACGCAAATAAGATCGCCCAATTGGCGTGTTCAGCCGGTCCGACAGGCTGCGCAACTCTACTTCAAACGCGTTTGGTCCGTGGCGGATTTCACCAAGCTGCCCACGAAACAACAAACTGCGCTGCGCTGTGTCTTTCCAGTTTACAATCCAATGCCAAATTTCAGCATCATCATACAGCCCGGCCTCGATGTCAGTCGCGGTGATCAAGTCGGAACTTAGCGCCCCAACCGCCTCGGCATTATCTACCGATAGTCCAGAGGCGGATTGCAATGTGCTGGCGTTCATGCCTGATGCCGCCGCGAATACCGTGTTTTCAAAACTGATATCAACGTCATGATCCGAAAAACCAAACTCATGGCCGTCCGTGCGACGAATGCGCCAACACCGACATAGGGTTGTGACCCCAGTATCTAGATGTGCCTGAAAATCTGTTGAAAGTTCGCGCATCAGACCCGCACCTCTACCACTGGTATGGATGGCACTTCGCCCGCCTGGAACCCCGCCACAGTCATTTCCAGCCGGTCCGTGTCGAACCGCACAGGCACATCATACTCATACCCTGCCGTTACAGTTGCGTCTTCTGAGGGTGGGTTGAAAAACGTCAAAACACCCGTAGACCGATCAACGGAAAAATGTTGGTCTTCGAATATTTCAACACCATCAATGCCGACCAAAACGGTTCCCTCAACCGGTTTTGAAATCTCGCGACAGTATTCATATTCACCCGATCGGTAGGTTTTACACAGTTGCAAATCTGCGATCAGCCCATCACCAACCCCAATCACCTGATCATCAAACGAGATCGGCTTGGATGGCGCGTTGCTTTTAAAATCTGACCAATCTTTCCAACGGAACCCATGCAAGCGGCCACCACGCGCTTCAAAGAACGCGATGACCATCTGCATATCGTCCAAGCTGCGCATGGCAACACCAGCATCAAACCGACGGCGCGAATGTTTCCATGGCGTGTTTCGTTCTTCAAACCCGCTTGCAACGGTCACAATCTCGGTGCGACGCTCTGGGCCGCCGACCGAACCCAGTGATAGTTTGGCGGGAAATCTTTCTTCGTGAAATGTCATGTACCTGCTCCTTTAGAAATTCCGTTGGCCCCGTTGCACAGCGCGACCCAAACTGGCTGCTATCTGTGTTTGGGATCGTTTGAACCCTGCAACATCTGGACTGCTTACGGTCATGTTTACGGTCACCCCACCGCCACCATTGGTGCGCACGCCCAACGATCCATCTGCACCGCGTGACAGCGGCATAATGGCCTCTGCGCCTGCCTCCCCCATTAGGCCGGTGCCACCGCGCATGGGGAAACTAGTGGGCGATGAAACAACGCCACCTTTGGCAAACGGCATCACGCGCCCTTGCGAAAATGCACTGCCCTTTTCGAACAATGAAAGTCCTGAAAGCAAGTTTGTAAGCCCGCCCAATGCTGCAGATGAAAACGCATCGGCAACAGGTGTTATCGCATTGTTAAACGTGGTCTCGATCATCGATCGCGCAACGTTACGCAATACATCCGACAATTTTGCGCCCTCAAAGACCAAGTCGCCAAACGCGCCTTTCAATCCACTGCTTAAGTTCTTGCTAAGGCCGCTGGCCTGAGTGCCCGTTTGCGAAATCACTGATCCCATGCTGGTCAATTCCGACTGGAACACGGCCGAGATTTTTGCAGTGGACGCGATAGAGCTTTCTAAATGATCCAGTTGCGTGTCCAGATCCTCAATTTCACTTCGATAGTCAGCCATACAGGCGCATCCTTTTCTATGTGTCCGGGTATTGTGCCAGCAAGGCATTCAGCCCGTTTCGGCCAAGCGTCGTACTTTGATCTTGAAGGCTGCCTGCCTTCACCATCAGCTCATATGGGGTCATCGCCCAGAACTCTTCTGCAGATAGGTCTAGCTGATGCAGGCCAAGGCGCATCAAACCAGCCCAGTCAAAACCAGTCTCGTTCATGCGTTTGCGGGGCCGAAGGTTACTTTTAGCAACTCTCCTGCGGTTTTGGCGGCTTGCAATACGCCACCTTCGATCTTGCTTTTGCCCAAAAGATCACGATCCCCATCCCAGCCTCCGCCCCGCAATCCTGCGGCCAAAAGTGTGATAAGATCAGCTGCAGAAAACCTATTTTCTTCAAAACGTTCAACCAACGCCAAAAGGCTTTGTTCACCCAACACCTGTTCCAACTCGACCAGCGCATTCAGCGACAGCCGCATTGTGTGCTCTGTACCATCAAGGGACAATGCGACCTCGCCGCGGTGCGGATTGGCCATTAGGCCGCCGCAAAGGTTAGGGCACCGGCGGAAGACAAGGATAACTCGTATGTCGCTTCGCCTTCGTATTGACCTGAATATTCCACTGATGTGATTTGAAACGCACCTTCAACAGTTCCAAAATCAGGAATAATCACTTGAAACAAAGGTACTTCACCATCAAAGAAAAGTTGGCGTGCACGTTCGTCGGTATCTTCATCGCGAAATACGCCAGAGCCGCTGATAGAGGCGGATCGAACTCCACCACCCGCCAACAATTCGCGCCAGCCGCCATCGCTTTCTATGCTTGTAACATCAACGGGTTGCGCATTGAAACTGATCCGCGATGCCCGCAATCCAGCCAGCGTCTCAAACGCGCCAGATCCGTCCATATCGACCTTGATCAGTAGGTCTTTTCCATTTTGAACCGTCATTTTTTCGTCCTTTCGAAAGGGGTTTATTAGGGAATTAGAAACCAAAATGCCGCGCGGCGGATAAAGGCAAAGTCATAGTCATTGCCCGCGGTCATCGCCGTCGACGACATCGGATTTCCAGAGCCATCCAGATAACTGCTATCCCAATTAAGGTTGCCGCTGGCCGCAGCACTAAAACGCAATTCAAGCTGTGTACCGTGTGCAGAACGACTGAAATTCGTATTGGCTACGAAGTAATTGTTCGCGATATCAGATATATGTACGGCACCGTAAATGTCGGGGCATTGGATCGGTCGGAACCCATAAGTTGCGGAATTATGCGCGCTTAACGTACCAGAATAACTGCGACGTTCGATAATCTTTGGCCCCAGAAGGTTTCGTTTGCTATTAAAAATGTTCAGGGTTTGACCCGCGGTCACTAAATTTGCCTCGGTCGCGGTATCAAAAACGGTTTGCACAACCGCGCCTGTGCTGTTGCCAAAATAAAGCGTCTTTTGATTATGCACGATGCCTGTCCCATTGCGCACAGGGTTTGAAAGCGTTCGAATACGCAAATGCAGCCCTTGATCAGACACGCCGCACTGGGTCGTTGTGGTGGTTGCGGTCAGCCCGTTATCGGGCAAAACGGCGGTGCCAATAACCAGCGCATCGCCAGTGTAAAACAACCCAGTCAGGCCATTATCTTCGCACCGCAACAGGTGGATATAACTGGGATTGGAACAGGCCCAACGTACACCCTCGCCCAGATTTGCATAGCTGTGAATAAACTGCGCGTTCAGCTGACCGTTCGCCCCCATGTTCAGACCATGACGTCCATTTGCATGGGTCTTGATGGTACCGTTGAATTGCGATGATCCCACCACGCTTGCGTTGATACCATCGCGACCCGCCCCGCTGATCTCGATTTGGCCAGTCAATACGATGTCGTTATCAGTGCCCAGCAATGCAATCCCGTCTTGGGCTGCATCCAAAACCTGCACTGTGCCGATTTCAAATCCGGATACATCCGTTACTACGACTCCATCCACATCGGAAAAGGTTTGCTGCGTTTTATTTGCATCCAAGGTCACGTTTCGAATGCGACCGTTTAAAACAGTGCCAGTAGCGACTGAAACATCAAGCAACGGTATATTCGCACCGGGGGTTAATTTGATCCGTGATCCGAAAAAACCCGCGCCGTCATCCACCCGTTGCGACGGAATTTGACCGGAAATTTGTTTGCCGCAGTGACGGCCACCAGCGCTGTTAGTGTCACCCACGAACACAATGCCATTACTGACATATTCACGCCCCTGTAAAATCACGCTTGCACCCGTCGCCGACTGATCCAAGGCTTGTTGAACGGCATCCGCAGTTTCGCCCCACCATTCAGGATGCACGCGAGACCCATTGCTGAGCATTACCGATCCTGTTCCGGTCAAATCAAACAATTGGACCAACCCTGCTTTGGGATTGGGCATGGTCATCACTACACCGTCAGCGATTTTAAGTTGACCACCGGCAAAGGTAATCGCGCGCGTCAATGCAAGCGATTGATCAACAAGGTAGGTGCCCTGTTCTAGGACAATTCGTTCGCCTGCAGCATCTGCCGCCAACAAGGCCGCAACCGCAGAATTGATACCGTCTGAAAAGGCGTCAAACGGGTTATCCGCACCGCCGCCCGTTCCAATGGCTGCCAGCTCGGCATCGGTGACGAAATTGCGATCTGTAACGGGCGCAATATCCGCGGCATCCAACACAACATCGCCAGTTTTTTCGTTCACAGAGTTCACCAAACTGCGGCCAGATCCGCTGGCGCCAAACGTGATGAAATTTGGACGTTTATAGAGTTCAAAGAGCATTTGGTTTCCTTTTAGCTCGCGTCAATATAGGCGCGGAATGTCAGATCAACTTGGCGGCGTTCTGCAACGGGCCCGCGTACGGCGCGTGCCGCACGAAACGACAGATCAACCAGATTGGCAGAGGCAAGCGTCACAATGTTTGGCATCAGGGCTGCGCAAACAGCCGCAGCCGTTTCTTTCGCAGACAAAAACCCGGAACGTGTTGAATACACACTGATACGGAAATCATGGACGGCCGCGTCTGATGTCTTTGTGGATCGATCGATGACACGGTCCTCGCCAAAGAGCACGTATATTTCAGGCAGTTCGCCCGTAGGCGGCGCATCAAACACATTGCCGCCGACCAAGGCTGTTAAGGCCGCATCATTGGACAATACCGCGAAAACAGCAGTTTGTAATTCGGCAGAGGCAAGCACATTCATGACAATTTTTCCTCTCTGGTCGCGCAGTTCAAAAATCGCCCAAACCGATCAAAATCGGAAACGGCATCGATTACAAAGACCCTCGTACCTTCGCGAAACCGTTGATCTGGTCTGGGTCGCATGGAGCTGCTAACAGGTGCAGAACGCACAGTGATCATGTGGCGAACCTCTGACAGATCACCACCAGCAACCGTGCGTTCACGTCCAGAGCCAGCGCTGATATCGGCCCAAAGGTTGCCAACGGAAATCCAGCTGGTGGCGTAACCGCCTGCCCCATCAGAGCTGCGCAACTTCTTTTCCAAAACAAGTTTTCGATTTAGTGAGATTGGCACATCCATAGTCTACACTCCCTTAAACAAGCGCACGGGGCGGTGACGTTCGATTAGGGATTGCACCACCATCGGCAGCGGTGTGTTTGCATCAAAACTGCCAGCGCGGTTTTCGTAGAAATGCGCGGCGAGCACTAAAACTGCGTGATGTAGATCGGATGGCACATCATCCCATGCGGGGCCGAAACCTGCCCCGAACGTGATCAAAACCGATTGGCCTTTTGCAATGCTTGGAAAACAGGTTCCTGTTGCCTGCAAGCGCGGCGACAAACTGTCTGGGATCAGTTGGAACGCGTCACCATTTAAGGCTGACTTCGAACCATCAGATAAGATGCGCTCGATCATGTTAACCTCTGTCACTGGGCGGACGGGGAAATTTATTCGATCTTGCGTTGGCCATGCGGCGACTTCCAAAGCAAAGTTTCGCGCCACCAAGACAATCCCAATCTTGCCTTCGATCACAGAAATTGCGGTGCGCAAATAGGTCTCTACCAACCCGTCTTGCAGATCATCTTCGGCAAAGCCTGATCCAAGTCGCAAGTGATCTTTTAGGGATTGGATAGGCAGCAGTTCTGCCCCGATACTGGTCAGTTCGCTCAATAACATTAATTATCTCCGGATGGAAAAGGTGGGCACCACTCAGCCCATACGGACGGAGGGGAGCAGCTGATAGGCTTGGGTGATGCCCGATGGGGCGCGCGCAAAGGGACAGCGATTGCGCCCCAGCAAAGACCCGCACACATTGGTGCGGGTCCTATCTTGGTACTAGCTGACTGCGAATTTCAGCAACTTGATTGCGGCAAAATCACTGACATCGCCACCAACACGCTTCGTAGCATAGAACAGCACGTGCGGTTTTGCGCTGAACGGATCACGCAAGATGCGCAGATCTGGGCGTTCAGCCACAGTATAACCTGCGTTAAAGTCGCCAAAGGCAATCGCAGTCGCATCAGATGCAATGTCGGGCATATCCTCGGAAATTAGCACCGGGTAACCCATCAGGCGGGCGGGTTCACCAGCCGCCAATCCATCAGACCACAAAAAGCGGCCATCATTGTCTTTCATCTTGCGCACAGCACCCGCGGTTTTCGAATTCATCACAAAAGACGCATTGGCGCGGTAACGTGCGCCCAAAGCATAGACCAGATCAACGATCGCGTCCGCCGCGTCCGCAGTCGCAAAATCGCCATCTTGACCTGACGCCACGTACCCAAGATCACCCCAGGCCCAGCTATCATTCTGGACGG
>CALDZS010000188.1 GCA_937944065.1 uncultured Amylibacter sp.
TTTGCGCCATTTGGCATCTGACCGGAAAGTATTTGCCCGCGGCGCATTGCGCGCTGCATTGTGGGGTCAAGGGAAAGACCCTGGGGAATATGACATGTTGGATGTGCTTGGATTGTCGTGAGCATCGATTGTTACGACGAAGCGCATCAACTGAAATCTAGGCATTTTGTGGCTGCCTGACCGGTTTGCCCATGGGCCTATTTCGAATGATATTTAACGGATCAGTGCATTTTTTTGGATGCCATTAGGGTTTGCTGCGGTGAAATCAGCGATGAATTTGTCGACCACGATCATGATCGCGTCGAACTCTGCGCGACTTGGGTCGTCAGGAGAGTAACCGCCCGAAAAACCCCAAGTTCCGCCCTTTATCTTTACGGTATGATTGCGTGTCAGCAACATTGTCTGAGCAAGGCTAGCGAAGACCGAAAACCAACAGCCCGTATCTGGGTTCGTATTGGAGAAATAGATATTCAGATGCGGTTGACCGGGCGTCCTTTGCATTTCCTCTTCGGTCAAGACGGGTATGCCTGCGCGGGCAAAGCGATCCTCTGCCTGTGCATGAACCTGCGGGCCAAATGGCCCTTCGTATCCGGGCGGGCCTTTCAGACCATCAAGTTTGAAATAAACACCCTGCAATCCTGCAAGTGCTTTTTGTTTTTCGCTGATTGGCCAGCTTTCTGCGTCGAATCCCAGAATAGTTTTGGCGTCGGTCATTTGGCACCATGTGGGTGCATCGGGCAACTCAACTGGCTGTTGACGTGCACGTGCAATATTGTCTAGCGCGCCGATAATGGATTGCGCATTACCTTCGCTGGTTTTTTCTACTAGGCGAGACATGTAGACAGGGACCTGTTCGCAATAATATTTCTGTTCGCACAGTGAAGGATCAATTCGGCGCTGTTCCCATGTCAGCCATATTTTGTTTTCTGTCTGGGCAGTCTGGGCCGAAAGTGGCTCGGCAAAAACAATCGCAACAATGGGCGCAAATGATCTGAAAGAAATTCGCATAGGTGGGACGCTCCGATCCTTTGGGGGACTGGATATGTTGGGAATGTTGCCAATGTGTAAATTTGTTCAGTGGTGCAGGCGGTAGATCACTAAGATTTGTTAAAAATCTGAAATGATGCCTTTTTTTTCCCAATCACCAAAACGCGTTGCTTCTGGCCCATCGCGCCCGCCCAGTTCTTTGGACAACTCAAGGGGTTTTTCGCGTTTCTTGCGTTCAGATGCCTCGGCCAATGCGCGTTCGGCGGCTTGTTTTATGCGTGTTTCTTTTTCGTCCATAAACTGTATTTAGCGCGTCGATCCAGAAATCAAAACCCCTGTTGTTAACGTACGCAATCAGGTAAAGCCCAAGGCGAAGAGGATATCACGATGGCGAAACCAGGGTTCGAGGCGCGTTTAGCGGCACAAAGATTGTTACACGCAGTGCTGTATGACTTTAGACGCTTGTCCGAAGTCTTGGATTATTCTGACAGCCCGATCATAGGATTGGAGCCAGCAGATCGCGCGCGCGCGCAATCCCTCGTGACCACGTGCTTGCGCAACTTGGACCGTGTAGATCGCGTTCTCAAACAGCATCTTAAGAAAAAGCCGCCTTTCGCAGTGATGAATGTGTTGCGCCTTTGTGCGACTGAAATACTGATTGACGGGATCGCACCACATGCGGCTGTTGATGGCGCCGTCTCGTTGGTGAAGTTGAAAAAGAAAACGGCGTATTTTTCGGGCTTGGTGAACGCGGTTGCGCGTAAATTGGTGGACGAAGGCCAAGTGGAATTTGATAAAGCACCCGTGCAAAAGTTGCCAAAAGATTTTCGTCAAAGCATTAAGAAGACCTATGGGTTCGAAGTATGTGCGGCGATAGAACAGGCGCATCAAGCGGGCGCACCGATGGATTTGACCTTCAAGGATGTATCGCAGGCTCAAAGCTTTGCTGATGCGCAGGATGCAATCTTGTTGCCGAATGGAACAGTGCGTTTACAGTCGCGCGTCCAAATCTCGGCGTTGGACGGATATGAAACTGGAGATTGGTGGGTTCAAGATGCGGCTGCCAGTCTGCCAGCGTTGGCACTGGGCGATGTAAAGGGCAAAACCGTTCTGGATTTATGTGCGGCACCTGGTGGGAAAACCATGCAGTTGGCTGCACGAGGTGCTGATGTCACGGCACTCGATTTGTCTGAGCGTCGTTTGGAACGAGTGACACAAAACTTGGAACGGGTTAAATTGAAAGCAACAATAGTTGCCGCAGACGCGCTGGAATGGGAAACGGAACAACAGTTCGATGCAGTGCTGATTGATGCACCGTGTTCGGCGTCGGGTACAGTGCGCAGGCATCCAGATTTACCGTTTCTAAATGCGCGCCTAGATTTGCGTGGCCTAGTCGATCTGCAGCGCGAAATGATAAAAAAGGCGACGCATTGGATTAAGCCCGGCGGGTATCTTTTGTTTAGTACTTGCAGTCTGTATCCAAACGAAGGCGAAGCGCAGGCCGACTGGATAACACAAGAATTTCCACAGTTTTCAACCGTGCCATTGAGCCCTGATGAGTATGGATTGCCAGCGCAAGCCGCAGGTCAAAATGGTACTTTGCGATTGCGCCCCGATATGTGGGCAGAGAGCGGCGGCATGGATGGATTTTTTATAGCAAAATTCCAACGGAACGCTTAGGGTCTGTTCCAGCGAATAGGGCGACTAAATCCTTCATCGGGGCAAAAGGGAACGAATGCAAATACTGTCTAAGGAGTTGCGTGACAGGATTGCGGCGCGAACCAGTCGGTACGCCCATCCTGCAAACGCGTTCGTGGCACAGCCGGAACCAAAATCCATTGGTATGCCCAATCGCGGGACACAGTTAATAGCCGGAAATTTTTTGTTCGCAGGCGAATTGCTAGAAGCACCTGGCACCTCGATTTGGCAACTTGATGTTCCAAGTTCTGAATTCGAGGAAGAATTACACGGGTTCGGTTGGTTGGATCATTTGGCTGCAGAAGGCAGCAAAGTCGCTTGCCGAACATCGCAGGATTGGGTGTGGGATTGGATCGCGCGTTACGGCGATGGAACCGGCCCAGGATGGAAAGCGCATTTAACAGGTCGGCGCGTTGTACGATGGATCAATCACGCACTTTTGCTGCTACGCGGGCAGCCTGCGGAAACATCAAAGCTATATTTTAAATCTTTGGGCCATCAGGCTAGTTTCTTGCAAAAGCGTTGGATGTCAGCAGACGAAGGTTTGCCGCGATTTGAAGCACTGATTGGACTAATCTATTGCGGTTTGGCGCTAGAGACAAAGCGCAAGATATTAGATAATGCTATGTGGTATTTGGGTGCCGAGTGCGAAGAAGGCATTCTTGCGGACGGATCGATCCAGTCGCGCAATCCAGAAGAGTTGATGAAGATTTTCACCCTTTTGTCTTGGGCAGCGCAATCGCTGAGTGATGCTGGCCACGTTCCCCACCGTGAACATCTGCTGGCGATGGAACGGATTGTGCCAACTTTGCGTGCGTTGCGCCTTGGCGATGGTAGTTTAATACATTTTCACGGAGGCGGACGCGGGACAGAAGGTATGTTGGACCAAAGCTTGGCCGACGCATCTATCCGTCTGGACGCATATCCATTGGGCGGGATGGGATACAGCCGTCTGTCGCAATCAGGCACTACGGTTTTAATGGATACGGGTGATCAACCACAAACTGAATTGGCACATAACAGCCCGCTGGCGTTTGAAATGTCCAGCGGACGAGTTCCAATCATCGTCAATATCGGACCAGGTAGTGTGTACGGTTCTGAATGGCACCGCGTCGCCTCGCAGATGGTGGCGCATTCTGGCGTCGCAGTTTTGGGGAAGTCGCCGTTACGTAATAAATTAGGTGCCAAAGAGTTGGACGTCGCCCCACCTGTTGTCAGCCATTCTGAAAACGAAGAATTTCAGATGTTGGTGGGTCGGCATAACGGGTATGTTAATTCCCACGGTCTAGAACATTTTCGCAGTTTGGAACTGTCGCGCGATGGGCGAACTTTACGTGGACGTGATCGGTTTTTGGCAGATACCGCAAACGCCCGCCGCGTGTTTGATGCGTGGATGGAATCGACAGGTAAGCATAGCATGGCGTTAGACGCGCATTTTCACATCAATCCCGCGATAGAGGTCGAATTAGGCTTGAATGGACGGGCCGTCACACTGGCCTTGCCCAATGGCGAAAGTTGGATGTTCAAATGCAAATTAGCAAAAATTGAAGTTAAACCCAGTGCTTATGTTGAAATTGGCCGATTAAGGATGCGTGGGACAAAACAGATAGTGGCATCTTTTGACGCAACCAATTATGAGGGCGTTATTCAATGGAGCTTGACCAAAAGTTAAGCCTGACTAACGCATCGCTGTCGCACCGACAAAAAGGATCAAAAGAACACATGTCCCACGATTTGGTAACCATCCGCCGCGCCCTATTATCAGTATCCGACAAAACTGGCCTTATCGCGCTGGCCACAGCCCTAAACGCCAAAGGTGTTGAGTTGTTGTCGACAGGGGGAACAGCCAAAGCAATTCGTGATGCTGGTCTACCAGTCAAAGACGTATCAGAGATTACCAATTTCCCTGAAATGATGGACGGACGGGTGAAAACACTGCACCCGATGGTTCATGGAGGATTGTTGGCGCTACGCGATAATGCTGACCATCAAAAGGCGATGTCAGATCACGGCATTCTGGAGATCGATTTGCTAGTCGTGAATCTTTACCCGTTTGAGGAGACGGTGGCCAAAGGTGGCGACTATGATGAATGTATCGAAAACATAGACATTGGAGGGCCCGCAATGATCCGCGCGGCCTCTAAAAATCATGGTTTTGTCGCAACCGTTGTGGAT
The DNA here is from genome assembly GCA_937944065.1 of uncultured Amylibacter sp. Classification (GTDB taxonomy): domain Bacteria; phylum Pseudomonadota; class Alphaproteobacteria; order Rhodobacterales; family Rhodobacteraceae; genus Amylibacter. Next base: position 4,861 of record CALDZS010000188.1, read on the forward strand.
GTACAAGATTACGCGCGGCTGTTGGAGCAGTTGGATACGAATGACGGTTCAACTGAGTTGGCATTCCGTCAGGAGTTGGCTCAAATTGCCTATGCTCGTACGGCCGCATATGACGCGGCGGTCTCTACTTGGATGGCTGGCGCCATCGGGAATGACGCCCCTCGTCGTCGCGCCATTTCTGGTGAATTTGTTCAGTCCATGCGGTATGGTGAGAATCCACATCAGGCCGCAAGCTTTTACCGCGATGGATCTGATCGCGTAGGGGTCGCAACAGCGCAACAATTGCAAGGCAAAGAATTGTCTTACAACAACATTAACGACACGGATGCAGCGTTCGAGTTGGCAGCGGAATTTGATCCCGCCGACGGACCAGCTGTCGCGATAATAAAGCATGCAAACCCGTGCGGCGTAGCACGGGCCGCGACGTTGGCCGAGGCTTACACTAAAGCCTATCAATGCGATACAACATCTGCTTTTGGCGGGATTGTCGCGATGAATGTTGAACTGGATGCCCAAACAGCAGAACGGATCACAGAGATTTTCACGGAGGTGGTTATTGCACCCTCCGTCACCGACGAAGCGCGCGCGATTTTTGCGGCAAAGAAAAATTTGCGCCTACTGATCACTGGCGGTTTACCGGCTGCGGATGCGGGCGGGCAGACATGGCGCCAAGTGTCGGGTGGCTATTTGATCCAAGACCGTGATGTCGGTCGTGTAACCCAAAGCGATCTAAAGGTCGTGACGAAAAAGGCGCCGTCTGATCAGCAATTAAAAGATATGCTTTTCGCATGGAAAGTGGCGAAGCATGTAAAATCCAACGCCATAATATATGTAAAAGACGGTGCGACCGTTGGTGTAGGTGCAGGCCAGATGAGCCGCGTTGACAGTACGCGAATTGCAGCGCGCAAATCGCAAGATATGGCCGCAGAAATGGGCTTGGATGCCCCGTTGACGGTTGGGTCTGTTGTTGCATCAGATGCATTCTTTCCATTCAGTGATGGATTGCTGACGGCAGCCGAAGCTGGGGCCACCGCCATTATCCAACCGGGTGGATCAATGCGCGACGATGATGTTATTGCGGCGGCTGACGAGGCTGGCTTGGCTATGGTCTTTACTGGCATGCGCCATTTCCGGCACTAAGGACGCGATATGTACGTCAAACTTTTTCTAGTTGCGATTGCTGCCTTCGTCATTGACCAAGCCAGCAAATGGTATGTGGTCTGGCAATTGGATTTGTTGAATGCTGGTACCATCACCGTTTGGCCACCATTCCTTATGTTTCGCATGGCTTGGAACGAAGGTATAAACTTTGGCTTTTTGTCTTTGCCGCCTTGGGTTTTGATCAGTGTCGCTTTGGCAATTTGTGCTGGAGTGCTGTATTGGGCGCGTGAATTCAAAGGCTGGTTTGCAGCCATCTTGTTTGGACTGATCATCGGCGGTGCGTTGGGCAATGCCTTTGATCGCGCCTTGCACGGCGCGGTGGCTGATTTCTTGAACATGTCTTGTTGTGGCTTTGATAATCCATTCTCGTTTAATCTTGCGGATGTGTTCGTCTTTGCGGGGGCTATCGGACTGTTAATCTTTGGCGAAAGATTGCCCAAGAGGGCGTGACCTTTGATAAAAGGTGGGTTATGCATCTGATTAAGGAACGGTAAAAGGTCTGAGTTATGCGTTTAATACTGAAATTTATGTTGATGACATCGCTAACCGCGCTTGTGGCATGCTCTGGTGGGGGCAAGTCCAGCAAGGGCCCTGACGAGTTTTCAGTTGTTCCAACAAAACCGTTGTCTATGCCTGCTGATTTCACTTCGTTGCCAACGCCAAATGTGGGCGCAGCCAATCGTGTCGACCAAAACCCGAACCAAGACGCCGTAGCGGCGCTGGGTGGGAATGCATCTGCGCTGGACCGATCTGGCGTGCGTGGTAGCGAAACTGCCCTTCTCAATGCCGCCACACGTTACGGAATTGCTGGGGATATCCGCCAAACCCTCGAAGTAGAGGATGCAGAGCTGCGCCGCAAAAATGGCGCGCGCGTGCTGGAACGTTTGGCGGGTCAAAAGATTACAGAGCGCACGTACAGATCGCAGCGTCTAAACAACCAACAGGAACTGGTTCGCCTGCGCGCGCGCGGCGTGCGTACGCCAACTGCGCCACCGCCTTAATAATTGCATCACCAATCCTCACGTTTTCGTAAAACCGCTTGCTATGTCAGACGGTAAAACCCACCTTAACTGATATCTATTCTGTCAGGAGCTTTCATGCGTGCTTTGTTGAAACCACTATTAACCATTTGCCTATTCGCCCCATTCGCCGCGTATGCCAAGACAGGAGATGTGACAACATTCACCTTGAACAATGGGCTGGAAGCGGTCGTCATCGAAGATCACCGCGCACCCGTTGTGACGCATATGGTGTGGTACCGTGTTGGTGCAGCGGATGAAAAGTTAGGCAAATCGGGCATCGCACATTTCTTGGAGCATTTGCTGTTCAAAGGAACGGACAAAATGGAAGCGGGCGAATTCTCGCAAATTATTGCTGCAAATGGTGGGTCGGAAAACGCCTTCACCTCGCGCGATTATACGGGGTATTATCAACGGATTGCAGCCGACCGTTTGCCTTTGATGATGCAACTAGAAGCGGATCGTATGCAGGGTCTGAAACTGACAGAAGAAGAGGTTTTGCCAGAACGTGATGTTGTTATCGAAGAACGTAATTCGCGGACGGAAAGCAATCCTGGTGCATTATTTTCCGAACATCGCAATGCGTTGATGTATGACAATCATCCCTACGGCATCCCAATCATCGGTTGGATGCATGAAATCAAAAACCTAAGTCGTGAAGATGCATTAGAGTTCTACAAAACCTACTACGCCCCCAACAACGCAATCTTGGTTGTCGCTGGTGATGTTGACCCAGAACAAGTTAAAAGCTTGGCACAGACACATTATGGCTCGTTGATACCATCGGACACAATTCCAGAACGTGTCCGTCCGTCCGATCCACCAAACCGCGCAGCGGTTCATACCGTGTTCGAAGATCCGCGTGTGCGTCAGCCGTACGTGATCCGTACTTATGCCGCGCCGCAACGCAAGGCTGGCGACCAGAAACAGGCAGCCGCATTGGTTTTGTTTGCTGAACTTCTTGGTGGTTCTGGGGTGACGTCATTCATGGGGCAACGGATGCAGTTGGAACAAAAAATCTCGCTTAACCAAGCTGCATTTTATGATGGTGTTAGCCTTGATCCAACTTCCTTTGGTATTTATGCAGTCCCGGCACCTGGCGTAGGTTTGACAAAGTTGGAGGCGGAAATGGATGCAACTCTTGCCGCATTTCTGGAAACTGGCGTGGATGCAGATCATTTAGCGCGCTTAAAGACTCAGGTCTCGGCATCAGAGATTTACGCATTAGATGACCAAAGCGGCACGGCACGTCGGTATGGTGAGGCGTTGACATCTGGCTTGACTATCAAGGACGTGCAGGACTGGCCTTCCATCCTACAATCTGTGACCGCTGAAGACATCATGGCCGCAGCAAACGCCGTGTTTGATATAAAGTCATCCGTGACCGGTTGGCTGGTTTCCGATAAGGAGTCTGCGAAATGATCCGTTTTATCGCTTTAGTTAGTACCGTTATTTTGATCGCCGTTCCTGGGTTCGCCGAAGTCAAAATTCAAGAAGTAACATCGCCAAAGGGCATCAAAGCATGGTTGGTGAACGAACCCTCGATCCCAATCCTTGCTTTTGATTTCATCTTTAAAGGTGGGGCCAGTTTGGATTCTGATGAAAAGCAAGGTGCGACCTATCTGATGACAGGCTTGCTGGAAGAGGGCACCGGAGATATGGACGCAGCAGACTTTTCACGGGCTACCGAAAGCCTCGCCGCGCGCTTTGGCTTTGATGCGACGCGCGACAGCGTTAATCTGTCGGCAGAGGTTCTGAAATCCAATGCACCCGAAGCGCTGGCGTTGTTTGGCAAAGCCATCACTGCGCCTGCGTTTAACCAAGTCGCGGTGGATCGTGTCAAAAACCAAGTTATCTCTGGCCTGAAATCAGACGAAACTGATCCGAGTGCAATTGCGTCCAAAGCCTTGCGCGAACAGATGTTCCCAGATCACCCTTATGCGCGCGGCGTTGAAGGTACGATTGAAACAATAACCGCGTTGACCACAGATGATTTGCGCGCCGCGCATCAAGCGGCACTGGCTTTGGATAGGGCCTTTATCGGTGTCGTTGGTGATGTAACCGCAGAAGAGCTTGGGCCAATGTTGGATGCATTATTGGGCGATTTGCCAACAGTGGGTCCACCATTGCCCGCGCGCAAGGCGTTTTCGGCAACAGGTGGAATTACAGTCATCGATCATGACAGCCCACAATCCCAAGCATTGTGGGCGCAAAAAGGCATCGAACGCGACGATCCAGATTTCTTTGCAATGTACGTCATGAATCGTGTTTTGGGCGCTGGTGGATTTACCTCTCGGTTAACCGAAGAAGTGCGTGAAAAACGCGGTCTGACTTACGGTGTATACTCGTATCTTGCTTCGGCGGAATTTGGCGACTATATCGGCGGATCAGTCGCATCTGGCAACGAGACGATTGCGCAAGCGATAGATCTGATACAGTCGGAATGGCAGCGGATTGTTGATGACGGTGTGACCGATGCAGAATTGGATGCGGCGAAAACTTATCTAACAGGAGCATATCCATTGCGGTTCGATGGCAACAGCCAAATCGCGGGTATTTTGTCTGGCATGCAATGGCAAAATCTGGGTATTGATTATATCGCAACACGCAATGACCAAGTGAATGCCGTCACCCGCGAAGATGTCGCTCGAGTGACAAAGAAATTTCTTGATCCTGATGGGTTGCGGTTTGTGGTGGTAGGCAAACCTGTCGGGCTAGATAGCACCAAATAGACCTAAACAAGTGGTGCGTGGCATCAAGTTTGTGCTATCTATAGCGGTATGAATCAGCCACGCCACAATATAGGCCAAGAATTGCCCGTTATCCGTCAGCTTGACGACGCTGCCGCCAACCGCATTGCGGCTGGCGAGGTGATCGAACGCCCAGCGTCGGCAATCAAGGAGCTGGTTGAAAACGCGATAGATGCGGATGCGACACGCATAGAGGTTGATTACGCAGGCGGTGGTAAAACCTTGATCCGTGTCACCGATGATGGTTACGGCATTGCTGCCGATCAATTATCATTGGCATTGTCACGGCACGCGACCTCTAAGATCGATGGATCAGATCTGCTGAACATTCATACATTTGGCTTTCGTGGCGAGGCCTTGCCGTCCATGGGGGCAGTTGGTCGGTTGACCATCACCTCTCGGGCACGCGGTGCAGATGCGGCGGCGATGATCAGTGTAAGCGGGGGTGAGACAGCCCCAGTGCGCCCTGCCGCTTTGGCCAAGGGAACTGTGGTCGAATTACGCGATCTGTTCCATGCAACGCCTGCACGACTAAAGTTTTTGCGCACCGACCGATCCGAATCCATGGCAATCGCTGATGTCATCAAACGTCTGGCCATGGCGGAACCCTATGTCGGATTTACTTTGCGCGATGTTAGCGACGGTGGGCAAGGGCGTGTGGTTTTCCGCGCCGATCCATGTTCAGGCGATTTGTTTGACGCTTTGCATGCACGTTTACGCAGCATATTGGGCAAAGAGTTTGCCGAAAATTCTGTATTGATAGACGCAGAACGAGAAGGTCATACGCTGACTGGTTATGCCAGCTTACCTACATATTCACGCGGAGCCTCGGTCGCGCAGTACATGTTTGTTAACGGTCGCCCGGTGCGCGACAAGTTATTGCTCGGCGCCTTGCGAGGTGCGTATTCTGATTTCTTAAGCCGCGACCGACATCCCGCAGTCGCGTTGTTTATAGAATGCGAACCAGAACGGGTTGATGTGAACGTTCATCCCGCCAAGGCCGAGGTACGGTTTCGTGACCCAGGTTTGGTGCGCGGTTTGCTGGTTTCAGGTCTGCGTCATGCGCTTGCGGGTGCTGGGCATCGTGCGTCGACAACGGTGGCGGACGCAACGCTTGGGGCATTTTGTCCGCAATCAACACCGCATGCGCCCGTTTATCAAATGGACCGCCCATCTCAGCGTGCAATACATGCTGCGAACCAATTTCAACAGCCGGGCTTTGGTGAAGCAGTTGTTGGATATTCAGGACGGGTGGAACAACCCGTCGGTGTTTCGGATATCGAGTTGGGAGCCGAAGAAGCATCTTTGACAGAAGCCAACCCTTTGGGTGCTGCTCGTGCTCAAGTGCACGAAAATTACATCATCGCGCAGACCCAAGACGGAATTGTAATCGTCGATCAACATGCCGCACATGAGAGATTGGTTTACGAACAGCTGAAATCACAAATGGCTGAAAACACTGTTCGTGCGCAAGCTTTGTTGATCCCAGAAATTATTGAATTGTCGCCGTCAGATCATGCGTTGCTGTCCACATCGATAGAAGAACTGTCTCGATTTGGTTTGGTTATTGAAGATTTCGGAGGTACGGCTGTGGCCGTACGAGAAACTCCTGCAATTCTTGGCGAAATCAATGCGACCAAAATGGTTCAGGATATCTTGGACGAATTAACTGACTTGTCACAAACGCAGACTGTCAAAGACAAGCTGGAAGAAATCCTATCGCGCGTCGCGTGTCACGGATCGATCCGATCTGGTCGCATTATGCGTGGCGAAGAAATGAACGCACTACTGCGCCAGATGGAAGCGACGCCGCATTCGGGTCAGTGTAATCACGGCCGCCCGACCTATGTTGAATTGAAGTTAGCAGATATTGAACGATTGTTTGGACGCACATGATACAGATTGGCCAACTTTCACTAGACCTGAATGATCCGCTGACCCTTGGCGCACTAATCGGTACTGTCTTCTTTTTGGCGATGTTTCTAATGGTTTACTTCGTGTTGCGTGCGGCACAGAAATCTGCTCTCGCGATTTCACCACTGTCGTCTCACATGGATCAAATAACCGATAGTGTACGCAACTTGAACGAAGCTCAGCATCAATTGTCGGGTGGACTGAAATTGGTATCCGACGCGCAAACCCTGTCACAATCGCAAATGCAAAACACGCTGGAACGCAGATTGGAAGAGGTGCAAAAATCCATGGGGGAAACCTTGCATGGGACTGCTTCGCGTACCGCACGTTCGCTGGGCGAGTTGCACACGCGACTGGAAACCATCGATAAGGCTCAGACGAATATTGAGAAGCTTTCGGGCGATGTACTATCTTTGCAGGATATCCTGTCGAACAAACAAACGCGCGGCGCGTTCGGTGAAATTCAACTGAAGGACATTGTGTCCAAGGCGCTTGCACCCGATGCTTATCAATTCCAAGCAACGCTTTCCAATGGCAAACGTGCGGATTGCCTGATCCATCTCCCAAATCCACCCGGGCCGATCGTGATCGACAGCAAATTCCCATTAGAGGCATACGAAGCTTTGCGAAATGCCAACTCAGACGCCGAGTCTCAGTTGGCTGGAAGACAGATGGTGATTGCTGTGCGCAAGCACATCAAGGATATTTCTGAACGATATATAATTGAGGGTGAAACCGCCGATGGTGCGCTGATGTTCTTGCCGTCCGAAGCTGTCTATGCGGAACTGCATGCAAACTTTCCCATTGTTGTGCGGGAAGGGTTTGATGCACGTGTTTGGATTGTTTCACCGACCACCTGCATGGCAACCCTGAACACCATGAGATCAGTGATGAAAGATGTGCGGATGCGCGAGCAATCAGGCGCCATTCGTAAAGAATTGGGCGCGTTGGCCAAGGACATGGATCGCCTTGGCGTGAGAGTGGAGAATCTGGACAAGCATTTCAATCAAGCTGGTAAGGATATTGAGGAGATTAAGATATCCGCATCTAAGGCGGGAACACGCGCCAAACGTTTAGATGCATTCGAATTTGAAAATGATGCCGTAGACGCCCCGGCCGATGTTCTAAAGTTGCAGCGCTAGGTCATTTCTATTCAAAACCTGATCAAGGTAGATCGGCATCTCTAACTATGTTTATTGAATTCGTCAGCGGCCTTACGCCAGATTTCTGATTGCGGTTCGCCCAGTTCTAATAGGTACGGCAACAGCTGGGTGGCAAAATCCTCAGTACTTTCACGAGGTAAAAGTGCTGGCAGATTGTCGACGGCCATCACCAACATCTCTCGTGGCGTGTTTGTAAGGCGGATAACAGGGTCGCCAATGCTGGTAGCGCGATCGTAGATCGGGATCGGGTTTCGCGGATTGTTAGGGTCGCACGCAATGTCCGCGACAACGGACAATCGTTGGTCAGCGCGCAGTTGGTGTTGAGTTAAAAACCGCGGTGTGTTCTCGCCAGCAAGAATGCAGTTAATGAAAATTTCATGTTCTAGAATTTGCGGAAATGGGCCGCCACTCGCGGTTTCTGCCATATCCCATTTGGTGACACTTACACCCAGATGATCTGCCAAGTCACACGCACCTGTACCCACGCGCCCTAGGGCGCCGATGACAATTGCTGACGGGAGCGAACCTAATCCCCGACATTCGCGCCGTAAGAATGCGACCAAGCTGGATTGATCGGTGTAGGGCGTAAGGCCTACCAATAATTCTGGTTTGTTTCTATGCAAAGACAACCAGGATAACAGGCCCAATGCAGCACCGGCAAAACCTGCCCAATAGCCAAAGGCGGCGACGCGTCGACCATTTGTGTCGGTTAAATACTCTAGATCCAACAAGGTTCCGCCACCCTGCGCAAACCGAGCCAGCAAGCCTGGTGCCTCGGTTTGCCCCTTGAATGCGTGGCCAAAATAGATGTGTTGATGGATCAAAGGTTTTCCATCTGCCGCAAGCTCTTTTAGCCCCAAGATGTACGCGTCTGTTGGGGCTTTGCGCCAGCTACCTTCGTCGGCAATCTTGCAGCCAGCGTCGCGGTATTCTTCAATGTCAAAAACGCGACGCGGACACTTTTCGACAGTCACTTCAAATCCAGCCTGTAGCAGCTGGCTAGCGCCAGAAGGGATCAGCGGCGAGCGTGTTTCATCCAGCCGTTGCTCAGATCGTAGCCAAATATGATGGGTCAAAACGTGTCCTTTTTTTGCCAAGTTTAGAAACGCCTCACTGACTTCGCAAGCATCGACTGATTGACATAGGTGCCACGAGTCGTCTTTGACGTCCCAAAAACGAAATACTTCGAAAAAAAAGCGACTGTCCCTTTGAAAACAAAAGGAAAACCGTTATCGCTAACACGCTCGCAAGCCCCCGAATTTGCGAGAGAAAACAAATCTGAAATGCAAAAATACGGTGCTCCGTCGTATTGCCGCACCCGTATCGACAAACGAAATGGGTCGGCCTATACACCTGTGAAACAAAACATGAAATAATCTTAAAGGTTACACCCATGAACTTCGGCCGCTTCAATCCTTCGCACACTATCGAGACTATTGGGATCAAGGGGGCAAAGTCAGTCAACTATAATTTTTTAGAGCCAGCATTGGTACAAGAAGCAGTAAAGCGCGGCGAGGGAGAGCTGGGCATAGGCGGCGCATTTCTAGTCTCTACTGGCAAGTTCACAGGGCGCACACCTGATGACAAATTCACTGTCATGGAACCTTCGGTGAAAGATACGATTTGGTGGGAAAATAATCACGAGATGAGCGCCGAAGGCTTTGAAGCATTGCGCAGTGACATGTTCGCATATCTGGCTGACCGTGATGTTTTTGTCCAAGACCTTTATGCAGGATCGGATCCAGAGCACCGTGTGAATGTTCGTCAAATCCACGAACTGGCTTGGCACAATCTGTTCATCCGTCACATGTTGCGTCGTCCAGATGCCGCTGATTTGGCAACGTATGACCCAGAATTTACAGTTGTGAACTGCCCTGGCTTTGTTGCGGACCCCGCCAAACATGGCTGTCGATCTGAAACCGTTATCGCGGTGTCGTTCGAACGTAAATTGGTCCTTATCGGCGGTACGGAATATGCTGGCGAAAACAAAAAATCGGTCTTCGGTATCCTAAACTACTTGTTGCCCGCCAAGGGTGTTATGCCAATGCATTGCTCTGCCAACCACGCAATCGATGATCCGCAAGACACTGCGATCTTTTTTGGTTTGTCTGGAACCGGTAAAACAACACTATCAGCCGATCCGCAACGCGTGCTGATAGGCGATGACGAGCATGGCTGGTCAGATAAAACCACGTTCAATTTCGAAGGCGGATGTTATGCCAAGACCATCAACCTGAACGCAGAGGCCGAGCCAGAGATTTTTGGAACCACTTCCAAGTTTGCCACCGTGATCGAGAATATGGTCTATAATGAACATACCAGAGAATTGGATTTTGATGATGACAGCATTACGGCAAACATGCGGTGTGCCTATCCATTGGAATACATTTCAAACGCATCTCAGACGGCGATCGGTGGTCAGCCCAAAAACATCATCATGCTAACATGCGATGCCTTTGGCGTCCTTCCTCCGATTGCGCGTTTGACACCGCAACAGGCGATGTATCATTTCCTATCGGGCTTCACGTCGAAGGTTGCAGGAACAGAGCTGGGTGTTACGGAACCACAACCAACATTTTCGACCTGTTTTGGTGCACCGTTCATGCCGCGCCGACCAGAGGTTTATGGCGCCTTGTTGCGTGACAAAATCGCCAGCTTCGGTGCGACCTGTTGGATGGTGAATACGGGTTGGACTGGCGGCGCCTATGGCACTGGATCACGCATGCCGATCAAAGCGACGCGTGCTTTGCTGACCGCTGCGTTGGATGGATCACTGGCCAAAGGCGACTTCCGCCGCGATCAAAACTTTGGTTTCGATGTACCTGTGTCAGTTCCAAATGTTGCAGACACGTTGCTTGATCCACGCAGTACTTGGAAAAGCGTTGATGAATATGATGCAATGGCGACCAAACTGGTTGATATGTTCGCATCAAATTTCGAACAGTATGAAGGCCATGTTGGCGATGATGTTTTGGCGCAGGCGATCAAACGCGCCTAGACTATTCTTCATTGACAATTAACCGTCCGTGCCAAACCATTGGCGCGGACGTTTCTTTTTGGGCTTGGTGATGATCAATATCAAAGATCTACAATTATTGGTTTCGTTGGCACATCACCGCCATTTCTCGCGGGCAGCATCGGATTGCGGTATTACGCAGCCTGCTTTTTCCGCACGTCTGCGAAAGATGGAGGCGGATTTCGAATTGCCTCTGGTGCGTCGCGGCAACAAGTTTCTTGGGTTCACCAGCGAAGGCGAAGTCGTTTTGAAATGGGCGCGTCGCATTTTGACTGGAATTGATGGAATGCGACAAGAGATTGACGCGGCGAAGAATGATTTGCGTGGCAAACTGGTGGTTGGAACAATTCCCACAGCCTTACCATTCGCTGGTTCAGTTGCGGCCCATCTGCGGCGGGCGCATGCCAATCTTTCGATAGAAATCCAATCGCTGTCATCTACGCAAATCGCTGCGGGTCTGGACGATTTTACACTTGATGCTGGGATCACCTATTTGGACGACCTCAACCCCTCTAGTGATCACGACGTGACAGAGATGTTATACGATGAACGCTATGTGTTGATCGCTCCCAAAGGGTTGGCACCGCGTGCGTCAGGTAACGCATCTTGGGCAGAGGCAGCCGCGTTACCTTTGTGCTTGCTGACAACGAACATGCGTAACAGGCAGTTCGTTGATGCCACCTTTGCACAGATCGGGGCGATACCGACTGTGGTTATGGAGACCAATGGCTTTACTGCTGCAATGGCGCAAATCGCCAGTGGATCGGCTGCTACAATCGCTCCGTTGCATATGGCTGAAAGCCTGTTCGGGAATCAAAAGGCCGTGATGCTGGACTTGGTCAAACCAGAGGTTACCCACAGTATCGGATTGATCGTGAAACCACAAAATTTGGTACTACCAGTCGTGCAGGCGTTACGGTATGCCGCGAAAGCTGCATTATAACTAAATATTATCGTATGGTTTAAATTAGTTATTTGTTATTATGTCTTACTTGCGCAATATGCTGGCAGCATAAACGGAGAGTTTTCGATGAACGCAATCGACAAGACATCAGGTATCTGGAAATCAGGCAAAGGCAAGGGACGCAAAACACCCAAAGGCCGCCAATTTGACGATGCCGCGATAGCAGAAATTCGCGATCTTTTGGGGGATCGTCCTCGGCGTTCCGATCTGTTGATTGAGCATCTACATTTGATCCAAGACATGTATGGCGAATTGTCCGCAGATCACATGCGTGCTTTGGCAGAAGAGATGCGTTTGTCGATGGCCGAAGTCTACGAAGTTGCAACATTCTATGCGCATTTCGATGTCGTCAAAGAGGGCGAGGCGTCGCCACCAGATTTGACCATTCGTGTATGTGACAGCCTGTCGTGTGAGATGGCTGGGGCACAAGACCTAAAAGCGGCTTTGGAAAAGGGTCTTGATCCAGCGAAGGTCCGGGTTTTGCGCGCACCTTGTATGGGCCGTTGTGATACTGCACCTGTTCTAGAAATCGGACATAACCATATCGACCACGCTACTCCTGCGCTGGTGGACGCGGCAATTGCAGCGAATGATACGCATGCGCATATTCCTGATTATCAAACTTTAGCTGACTGGCAAAAGGATGGTGGCTATCAGACGCTCAATCATTGTCGCACTCAAGGAAATTGGGAAGAAGTACAAGAAGATATCTTGAGCTCTGGCTTGCGCGGCTTGGGTGGGGCTGGTTTTCCGTCGGGCAAAAAATGGGGTTTCGTGCGCGCCGAGGCTGGGCCGCGTTACCTTGCTGTTAACGGTGATGAAGGCGAACCTGGCACATTTAAAGATCGTTATTACCTGGAACGCACGCCACATATCTTTCTAGAGGGTATGCTGATCGCAGCTTGGGCGGTTGAGGCTGAAAAATGCTTCATCTATATGCGCGACGAATATCCTGCAGTTCTTCATATTCTGGCCGTCGAGATCAAAGCGCTAGAGGATGCGGGCATCGTAGAAGCAGGCTACATCGACCTGCGCCGCGGGGCGGGTGCCTACATTTGCGGTGAAGAATCTGCAATGATTGAAAGTATTGAAGGTAAACGTGGCATGCCACGCCACCGCCCTCCATTTGTGGCACAGGTTGGCATCTTTAATCGTCCGACGTTGGTGCACAATGTTGAAACGCTTTACTGGGTAGCCAAGATTTGTCGCGAAGGGCCAGAAGTGCTGAGCAGTACCGAAAAGAATGGTCGCGTCGGTCTTCGGTCTTACTCTGTCTCTGGACGCGTAAAGAATCCGGGCGTGCATCTGTTGCCCGCCGGATCGACAATCACAGACATTATCGCCGCATCTGGCGGAATGCTGGATGGGCATCTGTTCAAAGCTTATCAACCCGGCGGGCCATCAGCGGGTCTGCTACCTGCTAGCATGCATGACATCCCGATGGATTTCGACACATTGCAACCACACGGCACCTTTATCGGATCAGCCGCGATTGTGATCTTGTCGGACAAAGATAGCGCACGTGACGCTGCGATCAACATGCTGAAATTCTTCGAGGATGAAAGCTGTGGCCAATGCACCCCGTGCCGTGTTGGCTGTGAAAAAGCCGTCAAACTGATGCAGGCCAAAAAGTGGGACACTGACCTGCTAGAGGAGTTATCATCTGTTATGATCGACGCATCCATCTGTGGTCTGGGGCAGGCAGCGCCTAACCCAATTCGCCTAACCATGAAACATTTCCCGGACGAGGTGTAATCCAATGACAAACACAGTGAAATTCAACCTCGACGGTAAAGACGTTGAAGCAAATGCAGACGAGAGTATTTGGCAAGCCGCCAAACGCCTTGGTACTGCCATCCCGAACTTGTGCCACAAAGATGCGACTGGATATAGGTCCGACGGGAACTGCCGTGCATGCATGGTTGAAATCGACGGGGAACGCACGTTAGCAGCGTCCTGTATCCGCCAACCGACTGAAGGCATGGTGGTGAAATCAGAATCCGCTCGTGCCCAAACAGCCCAAAAGATGGTTGTTGAAATGTTGGTCACGGATCAACCTGCGCGTGATGTGTCACATGATACCGCGTCCCATCTCTGGGATATGGCAGACCTAAATGGCGTTACTGAAAGCCGCTTTCCGCAGATCGAAAAAGAACGAGTTCCTTTATTGGATTCCTCTCACCTTGCTATGTCGGTTAATTTGGATGCCTGCATTCAGTGTAACTTGTGTGTGCGAGCCTGCCGCGAAGTTCAGGTGAACGATGTGATCGGCATGTCTGGCCGTGGTGCCGACGCTAAGATCACATTTGATTTTGACGACCCAATGGGCGAATCCTCTTGTGTGGCGTGTGGCGAATGCGTTCAAGCTTGCCCTACAGGTGCGTTGATGCCAGCAACTGTGTTGGATGATCAGGGTGTTGGATCATCCAAAGATTTCGACCGCGAAGTCGAAAGCGTTTGCCCCTATTGCGGCGTTGGCTGTCAGCTGTCATTTAAAATCAAAGACGAAAAAATCGCCTGGGTCGACGGGATCGAAGGCCCTGCCAATGAATCACGTCTGTGTGTCAAAGGTCGCTTTGGGTTCGATTATATCGCCCACCCGCACCGTTTGACCAAACCTATGATCCGCCGCGACGATGCCCCTGCGAAAGGGCTGAATGTCGACCCGGCAAACCTGCTGACCCATTTCCGCGAAGCAACGTGGGACGAGGCCTTGGATGCAGCGGCAAAGGGCATGAAAGGCCGCGGCACCGAAATCGCGGGTTTTGGGTCCGCCAAATGCTCTAACGAAGAGGCGTATTTGTTTCAAAAACTGATCCGCCAAGGGTTCGGCCATAACAATGTCGATCACTGCACACGCCTGTGCCACGCATCTTCCGTGGCCGCCTTGTTGGAAAATGTTGGGTCGGGTGCGGTTACCGCGACGTTTAATGAAATTGAAAACGCGGACGTTGCGATTGCGATCGGCTGTAACCCAACCGAAAATCACCCAGTTGCCGCGACCTACTTCAAACAGTTCACCAAGCGTGGTGGCAAGTTGATCATCATGGACCCGCGCGGAACTGGCATGAAGCGCCACGCAGAACATATGCTGCAATTCCGTCCGGGTACGGATGTTGCCATGTTGAACGCCATCATGAATGTGATTGTGGAAGAGAAGCTGTACAACCAAGATTACATCGACACGATGACCGAAAATTGGGACGAGATGAAAGCGCACTTGGCTGACTTCACGCCCGAGGCTATGGCGCCTGTATGTGGCATTGATGCTGAAATCCTGCGCACCGTCGCGCGCACTTATGCGAAAGCAAAGGCCGCGATGATTTTCTGGGGTATGGGCATCAGCCAACATATCCACGGAACCGACAATTCGCGGTGCTTAATCTCGCTTGCTTTGATGACAGGTCAAACTGGTCGACCAGGCTCTGGCCTGCACCCGTTGCGCGGGCAAAACAATGTGCAAGGTGCCTCAGATGCAGGACTAATCCCGATGTTCTTACCAGATTATCAATCGGTCGAAGATGACGGTGTGCGCTCTGCCTTTACAGATGTTTGGGGTACGCAAGATTTTTCCAGCCAAAAGGGCCTGACTGTGGTCGAGATTATGGATGCAATCCATGATGATAAAATCAAGGGAATGTATATTTTGGGTGAGAACCCAGCCATGTCCGACCCTGATGTAGAACATGCGCGCGACGCGTTGGCCAAACTAGATTGTTTGGTCGTCCAAGATATTTTCCTGACCGAAACCGCAAACTATGCCGATGTGATTTTCCCATCCAGTGCGTGGCCAGAGAAGACAGGCACAGTAACCAATACAAATCGCCAAGTACAAATGGGTCGTCCAGCAGTGGCACCTCCAGGTGACGCGAAAGAAGATTGGTGGATCACAACTGAACTTGCAAAGCGTTTGGGTCTGGACTGGGATTACACTCATCCAAAGCAAGTGTTTGCAGAGATGAAGCTGAACATGAAAAGCCTTGATAACATCACATGGGATCGATTGGAAACTGCTGCCGTGACGTATCCAAGCCTGTCGCCGACAGACCCCGGTCAGCCCATCGTATTTTCGGATGCCTTCCCACGTTCTAATGGGCGCGCTCGGTTTACCCCAGCGCAGGTCACAGCCCCCGCAGAGGCGCCAGACGAAGAGTATCCGATGATCTTGACCACGGGTCGCCAACTGGAACATTGGCACACAGGATCCATGACCCGCCGCGCGTCCGTATTGGATTGGGCAGAGCCAGAGGCAAATGCATCTTTGCACCCGAAAACTTTGCGCGCACTTGGCGTTAAAGCTGGCGAAATGATCACACTGGAAACGCGCCGAGGATCCATCGATATCATGGCGCGCGCGGATCGGGCTGTATCCGAAGATATGGTGTTCTTGCCTTTTGCCTATGTCGAAGCTGCAGCGAACATCCTGACCAATCCAGCCCTTGATCCGTATGGCAAAATTCCAGAGTTTAAATTTTCTGCTGTGCGTGTACGCGCAACTGTTCAAGTCGCAGCGGAATAGACTGTGG
>CALDZS010000189.1 GCA_937944065.1 uncultured Amylibacter sp.
CGCGGATGAAAACGACAATGTCGAGGTCCGCACATGGGGCACGCCGCCGACATTCGATTTCGCGCCGAAAGAGCATTACGAGATCGGTTCTGTCGCCCCCGGCATGGATTTTGAAACCGCCGCGAAACTCAGCGGTTCACGCTTTGTGGTGATGTCAGGCGGCGTCGCCCGCATTCACCGTGCGTTGGCACAATTCATGATCGACACCCACACCGAAGAAAACGGTCTGACCGAGGTGAACACACCCGTTCTGGTCCGTGACGAAGCGTTCTTGGGCACGGGTCAGTTGCCGAAATTCGCCGAAGACAGCTATCAAACCACAAACGGCTGGTGGCTGATCCCCACGTCAGAGGTGACATTGACCAACATCGTGGCAGGTCACATCCTGTCCGAAGATTACTTGCCCCGTCGCTACACCGCGCATTCATTGTGTTTCCGATCAGAAGCAGGATCAGCGGGTCGCGATACATCAGGCATGTTGCGCCAGCACCAGTTTGAAAAGGTCGAAATGGTGTCTATCACGCGCCCCGAAGACAGCGACGCAGAGCTTGACCGCATGACAGCCTGCGCCGAAGGTATCCTAGAAAAGCTGGGCCTTGCCTTTCGCACCGTCAAACTATGCACAGGTGATATGGGGTTCGGCGCACGCCGCACGTTCGACATCGAAGTGTGGTTGCCAGGGCAGAATGCGTATCGCGAGATCAGCTCTTGTTCGACCTGCGGCGATTTCCAAGCCCGCCGCATGAACGCACGCTTCAAACGCGACGGTGAAAAGAAACCTGAATTCGTTCACACATTGAACGGCTCTGGTCTCGCCGTCGGTCGCTGCCTGATTGCTGTCTTGGAAAACGGCCAAAACGCTGACGGATCAGTGACGCTACCAGCCGCACTTCATCCGTATCTGCGCGGCAAAACAACTTTGGCCGCTGACGGCCAACTGATTTGATCCACACACCAATCGCCTGCCCAAAAGGGCAGGCTAAACGGCGTGTATGGCGCAGCCATACTCCGTTGGATCAGTTTGAAACAACGAACCCCCTTTTCAGACGCGCGCCAATCGTTTAGCAGAGGGTAAAAAAGCAGGAACCTAATGCGCATTTTGATCACCAATGATGACGGAATCGACGCGCCTGGCCTGTCCGTCCTTTATGACATCGCGGCACAGATCACTGATCCTTCACAGATTTACACCGTCGCACCCGCGTACGAACAGTCTGGCGTTGGCCATTGCATCACCTATACAAAACCGCTGAGTTTCACCAAACGAAACGATAACAGCTTTGCCGTTGACGGATCGCCCGCTGATTGCGTCATCGTCGGTCTGTTCGAAGTATTGAACGGAGAAAAGCCCGATCTGATCCTATCGGGGGTCAATGACGGTAATAACGCCGCGCAAAACACGCTGTATTCCGGAACCGTCGGGGCCACGATCGAAGCGGCGATGCACGGCGTGCCATCTATCGCGCTGTCGCAATTCTATGGTGGCGCGCTGATCGGACATGACACGTTCGAAACCGCCCGCGCCCACGGCGCACAAACCGTACAGCAAATTATTGACCATAATGTCTGGAATGACGGACAATCGAAACTGTTCTACAATGTAAACTTCCCACCAGTGCGCGCCAGTGATGTTTTGGGCACCAAAGCAACGGCGCAGGGGTTTCGCGATGGATCGCCTTTCAAATGTGCGCAAACCGGTGACGAGCTGCGTATCATGGGAACCAGCCAGCACGAAAAAACAGCCAAAGGCACCGATGTTCATGCCAACCTCGAAGGCTATATCGCGGTCACACCGTGCCGCATTGACCTGACAGTTCATGACAATATTGCCAAATTGCAGGGCGCCTTTAAATGACCGCCATACCTGCCGAATTGATGATGCAATATATGCTGATGCTGCGAAATTCTGGCGTGCGCGATAAACGCGTGTTGCAAGCAATGGAATTAATCCCGCGCCATCCATTCGCCGAAGGTCAATTTCGCCAACATGCGTATGAAGATGCGGCATTGCCAATCCCATCGGGGCAAACCCTGTCTATGCCGTCAATCGTGGGCAAAATGACCCAAGCCTTGGATGTCGGCCCGCGTCATAAGGTGTTAGAGATTGGTACTGGTACTGGATTTCAGGCCGCCGTGCTATCGCAACTGGCACGCCGCGTCTATTCTGTGGAACGTCACCGCGACCTAGCACGCTCAGCGCAAGCCACTTTGCAGGACTTAGGTATCGTGAATGTAACTGTGATCACAGGCGATGGCGGCTTGGGTTTAGAGGGGCAAGCCCCTTTCGACCGTATCATTTTGACCGCGGCCGCAGAAGATACGCCGTCAAACCTCTTGGCTCAGTTGAAAGAGGGCGGTATTATGGTATTACCAGTTGGACAATCAGACGCGGTTCAGACCTTAATCAAGGTCACGAAAACCGAAAAGGGTCTGGACTATGAAGAACTCCAAGAAGTTCGGTTCGTCCCGTTGGTAGAAGGCATCGCACCCCGTGTGCGGCAGTAATTAAAAGCCCCAAGTAAGAGGGCGAGCAGGCAAAGGAATATCCATATGTCATTGAAAACATTCCGTTTTCACAAGACGGCTACGATTCTTGTAACAAGCGTCTTCGCGCTCAGCGCGTGTGACGGTCTGTCCGACATCCGCTCAATCACTGATATCGGCAAAAAGGTCGATCCGATCCCAGGTAGCACTGTCAAAGCCACCTCGAACCGACCGAGGCCCGACGATCGCGGTGTCATTACCTATTCCAATTACAAGGTAATTGTGGCCAATCGCGGTGACAGAATGTCCGATTTGGCTGACCGAGTGGGGATTTCCGCCGACGAATTTTCCAAATTAAACGGTCTTTCGCCTGATTACCGTCCACGCGCTGGCGAAGTTTTCGCCTTGCCTAAATCTGTTTCTGCGGCTGCAATTGATCCGATCCTCGACGAAGAGCCCGCGCGCCCGTCAAGCGATCCATTAGCCATAGCCGAGGAAACTTTGGACGACGTACCAAACCAACCTGCAAGCGTCCCAACAGGGCCAGAGCCAGAACGCCATGTCGTACAGACGGGCGAAACTGCCTATACGATCGCGCGCAAATATGGCGTGTCAGTCACTGCCCTTGCATCGTGGAATGGGCTGGACAAAGATTTGAACCTGCGCACGGGTCAACAACTGTTGATCCCCGTCGAAAAATCCGTGCAAGTGGCAGCAGTTGCCGCAGCACCGTCTGGCACGTCACCAAAAGCGCGCCCAAATTTTCCTGCGGTTGCCCCAGTTTCAAAACCTGGCAGTGGTACAGTAACCCCGCTACCGCCTAGCGCATCAAAGCCTACACCGAAACCCGTACCAGTGGCCAAAGTACCAGTTCAACCGACGGCCCCCAAAGCGGTGCCTGCCGAACGCAAGCCCGTCGTCAACTCGCGCAAGCTAATGAAGCCTGTGAATGGTAAAATACTAAAGGACTTCTCGTCTAGGCCGGGTGGAAATGAAGGCATTGATTACGCCGCCCCTGTTGGAACTGCGGTCAAGGCTGCTGAAAATGGCACCGTTGCGCTGACATCAAACAGCGTCGATGGCACATCCATCATCTTGGTACGTCATCCTGACAACTTGTATACAGTCTATTCCAACGTATCTGGTTTGACGGTGAAGAAGGGCAGCAAAGTCAGCCGCGGCCAAACCATCGGCAAGGTCGCCAATGGCTCACCACCGTTTGTGCACTTCGAAGTTCGCAAAGGCACTGAAGCGGTCAATCCAGCGCCATTTTTGTAGGGCGCCACGCTTTTCTTAGCAGATCAATTCTTGTCCTATTCTTGTGGAATACTCATCGGGACGATGCTGATCTGATAC
>CALDZS010000190.1 GCA_937944065.1 uncultured Amylibacter sp.
ACCGTATCCATATAAACGTGCGACGCGATGGCAAACAAACCCAGCTCGTCGCGTTTAATATCCTTATGAATGTTTTGCCCAGGGCCGCCAACATGTGGCGTAGATCGCAACGCACCGTTCAATCCGTAGCACCAGGAATGATACGGGCAACGGATTGTGCCGCGCAGGTTGGTTTTCTCGGACACCAAAATCATCCCACGGTGGCGGCAGGTGTTTTGATAGACTTTGATCTGATCCTCGTGATCGCGCACAATCAACAGCGGCATTCCCAAAAACTCTACCGGCATCGCATCGCCCGCATTTGGAACATCTTTGCCAAACCCGATCGAGGACCAGTTGTTAAACAAAACGGATTGGCGTTCTTCCATGAAAACGTCTTGATCTATGTAATGCGCGTTGGGCAAACCCCGCGCCGTTGCGACAGGTTTTTGAACGTGTGACAAATCTGTATGTGCCATGACCAAACATCCCTCATTTTTCAGTCTGCAATGCTAGGCGTAAACCACGCCTTATGGCAAATGAGATTTATCCCAATTTAGCTGAATTTAATTCACCTAAAAGCTGCTCTCTTACAGCGCACACAGACTTTGATTGGTTGGCTTCGTTGTTCACCAAGTAAAACTTTCCAGGTGCGGGGCTTTCAATATTGCCAAAAGGTACCAATTTTCCCGCCTGAACCAAAGGCGCGACCAAGCGTTTCCACCCTAGCACAATCCCCAGACCGTCTTGCGCCAATTGCAAGGCAATCGCATAGTTATTGACGTGTCGCATGTCGGCGATTTCACCGCTATAACCAAGCGAGGAAAACCAATTAAACCAACTGGTCCAATTGGTTTCTTTTGCATGCAGATGGATCAAATTTTCACGTGCGAGCGTAACCAATTCGTTATCCTTTGGTTGCGCGTAGCTCGGCGCACACAGCGGCACCAGCACATCATCGAACAGGATATCGACTTTTCCCGTAGGTGCGTCAGTCGTATATTCTATGATTAAATCAAGGTGTGAAGGGCGCGAGAAAGGCCTATCACGCACATCTTGGTTTATCGTAATCTCGGGATGTTCGCGCCAGATCTGACTGATCCTCGGGGTCAGCCACAAGGTCGAGACTGCTGTAGTCGCGCCGATCGAAACGGTCTGGCTGTCGCGCTCTTTGTCCAAAGTTTGGATTGCTTTAGATATCTCGGAAAACCCCCGTGATATCGCCTCTCGCAACAGCCAGCCTTCGGATGTCAAATCTAACCCGCGATTGGCGCGATAAAACAAAGCAATACCAAGCGATTGTTCTAGGCTTTTGACCTGATGACTGACCGCACTTGAGGTCACATGCAGCTCGATCGCTGCCTCTTTGATAGAGCCGAGACGCGCAGCCGCCTCGAAACTGCGCATCATTTTTAGAGAGGGCATTTGATATGGAGATTGCGCCATAGGGTCGACCTGTCTTTGCGGAGTTTATTGAAATTAACTCAATCAAGCTGCCAAGTCCATCGCGTGTTATTGCCGCAAGAACCCCAAAAGCACGCGACAGCATTTACGCTTGCGTCACTCGCAATATTGGCTAATCATCGCCCGATGAACGCTATTTTTCACTTTGCTTACAATGTCACCGACCTAGACGAAGCTCGGTTTTTCTACGGTGACATTTTGGAATGCGCCGAAGGGCGCAGTACCGATACTTGGGTCGACTTTAATTTCTTTGGTCACCAAATTTCTCTGCATCTGGGCAAACCCTATGCAACAGAAAATTCCGGACATGTGGGCGAGCACATGGTGCCGATGCCGCATATGGGCATCGTTTTACCGCTGAACGATTGGTTGTCCCTGTCGCATCGTCTGTCCGCTGCGAACGTCACATTCGAAATTCCACCGCAAGTGCGCTTTGAAGGCGAACCGGGCGAACAGCGCATAATGTTTTTTCGCGATCCGTCTGGGAATCCGATCGAAGCAAAAGGTTTTGCCGACTTTAACAGTGTGTTCGCAAGCTAGGTCTTGACGGATCACCCTGTGCAGGCCATCACCACCTCCATGTTTATATACAAAATCCTTCGTTCGCCCGAATGGGCAGATCTTCAAGAAAATGCTCGCAGTTTGGGCGCGCCGATTGACGTGGCAGACGGCTATATCCATTTTTCGACCGCCGCTCAAGCGCGTGAAACGGCTGCCAAGCATTTCGCAGGTGAAGAGGAATTGTTGCTGTTGGCCTATGATGCAGATGCATTCGGCGCCGATTTGAAATGGGAAGTGTCACGCGGTGACGCGTTGTTCCCACATCTTTATGCACCCTTGCAATTGGATCAGGCAGTTTGGGCGAAACCTTTGCGTTTGGGCCCAGACGGTCATGAATTCCCTAGCGAGATGATATGAAGCTGTCCGAAAAACTAGCACTTGCCGCGATGTTCAGAATTGATCCAGAACGCGGGCACGCATTGGCGATTAAAGCCCTAAAAATGGGACTGACCCCGACGCATACGACAGTGACCTCCGCACGTTTGAAAACTACATTGGCGGGTCTGTCCTTGCCCAATCCAATCGGTTTGGCCGCTGGGTTTGATAAAAATGCCGAGGTGATTGCCCCCCTGTTGAAGTCAGGCTTTGGCTTTATCGAGGTAGGTGCGGCGACACCACTGGCACAGCCTGGCAACCCCAAACCGCGCCTATTTCGCCTGCGCGAGGACAGGGCATCAATCAATCGGTTTGGATTCAACAATCAAGGTATGGATGCCATCGCTGCCCGTTTGGCCCAACGCCCCGCACAAGGGATTGTCGGGATTAATCTGGGCGCAAACAAAACCAGCGAGAACCGTGCGCTAGATTTTGCGACTGTCTTGCAAACCTGCGGGCCGCACGTGGATTTTGCGACGGTGAATGTATCCTCGCCCAACACTGAAAAGCTGCGCGATTTACAGGGCGAGAAAGCGTTGCATGCTTTGCTGATGGGCGTGATGGATACGCGCGCAGGTTTGGACAAACACATTCCTATCTTCCTAAAAATCGCCCCCGATTTAACATCCGCAGAGATCGGCCAAATTGCAAATGTGGCGAAAGCAACCAAGATTGACGCGATCATTGCGACCAACACGACCTTGGATCGTGACGGATTGACAAGTGCGCATAAAAACGAGGCTGGCGGATTGGCGGGTGCGCCCTTGTTTGAAAAATCAACGCGCGTTTTGGCGGAATTGTCAGTGGCAACTGACGGCGCAATTCCATTGATCGGCGTTGGTGGTGTCAGCACGGCTCAGCAGGCGCTGGCCAAGATCAAAGCAGGTGCAAGTGCCGTGCAACTATATACTGGTCTGGTTTATGGCGGTCTGTCGATGGTGCATGATATGGTGGTCGAACTGGATCAACTGTTAGCGGCAGAAGGTTTTGCGAACGTCGTGGATGCTGTGGGCACAGACCGCGCCGCGTATCTTTAGTCCTTAATGGCCGCTAACCTCGGATAGTAGAATCCAAGGCTGACTGCACGCGCCACAAAGAACACCATCAACGCGGCCCAAAGACCGTGATTGCCCCACAGTGGCATCAAGATTGCAACCACGCCGAAATATACGATTGTCGACAAAGTCATCATATTGCGCATCTCACGGGTGCGCGTCGCCCCGATGAAAATTCCATCCAACATCCAAGACGCGACGCCGACCAACGGCGCGGCAATCATCCAAGGTAGATAGATACGGGCAGCGTCGCGCACTTCGACATTGGTCGCCATTACATCGATGAGTTTTGGCCCACCAAGTGTAAAGGCAAGGGCCAACACAACGCAAATCGCAGCACCCCATCCAGAACAGAGCACAACGGCGCGGTGTAAACGCCCACGATCCCGCGCGCCAACCGCTGCGCCGACAAATGCCTCTGC
>CALDZS010000191.1 GCA_937944065.1 uncultured Amylibacter sp.
GGATTGCCAAAGTTCATGTTGTCCGTTGTTGCCAACCCTTTGGCCCCTGTGGCGCACAGATTGCGATAAGCTTCGGCCACAGCTTGTTTGCCGCCCTCGAACGGGTTGGCCATGCAGTAACGCGGCGAGACATCCGATGTGAACGCCACTGCTTTGTCTGTGCCATGAATGCGCACAACGCCTGCATCTGATCCTGGACGGACAACCGTGTCGGCCATGACCATACTGTCATATTGTTCATAGACCCAGCGGCGCGAACAGTAGTTTGCAGATCCAATAAGCTTGATCAACGCATCTGCCGCATCAACTTTGGGCGCATCAGCCAACGGTTCACGCACGGGGGTTTCCACCCATGGGCGGTCATATTCCGGAGCCGTTCCTGATAGCGCTTTGAGGGGAAGATCCGCTTTTACTTCGCCGTTCAATAGAACCAAAAAGCGATCTTCTGGAATAGTTTCGCCGACGATGGCGAAATCTAAATCCCACTTGGTGAACACGGCACGCGCCTCGGCCTCTAGTTCTGGTTTTAGAACCATCAACATGCGTTCTTGGCTTTCTGACAGCATCATTTCGTAGGCTGTCATATTCTCTTCGCGTTGCGGCACATCCTCAAGGTTCAGCTTTACGCCCAAATTCCCTTTGTCGCCCATTTCGACTGCAGAGCAGGTCAGGCCAGCAGCCCCCATATCTTGGATCGAGATGACGGCACCAGTGGCCATCAATTCCAAGGTCGCTTCCATCAGACGTTTTTCGGTAAACGGATCACCGACCTGAACCGTGGGGCGTTTGTCTTCGATACTATCGTCGAATTCGGCTGATGCCATGGTAGCACCACCAACACCGTCACGGCCAGTTTTTGCACCCAGATACACAACAGGCATGCCAACACCGCTGGCGGCAGAATAGAATATTTTATCTGTGTCCGCCAAGCCTGCGGCAAATGCATTTACCAAACAGTTACCGTTATAGGCAGAGTGAAATCGAACTTCGCCGCCAACCGTTGGCACGCCGAAACAATTGCCATACCCGCCCACACCTTCGACAACGCCATTAATCAGGCTTTTGGTTTTGTGATGATCGAACGTGCCAAAAGACAGGCTGTTCATCGCCGCAATAGGGCGGGCACCCATGGTGAATACGTCACGCAAAATACCGCCCACACCCGTAGCAGCGCCTTGGTATGGTTCGATATAAGACGGGTGGTTATGGCTTTCCATTTTGAATACGATGCACTGACCATCGCCAATGTCGACTATCCCAGCATTTTCACCCGGACCACAAATTACCTGTGGGCCTTCGGTCGGTAGCGTGCGCAACCATTTCTTGGATGATTTGTAGGAACAATGCTCGTTCCACATGGCCGAAAAAATGCCCAGCTCGGTATATGTCGGCTCGCGCTCGATTGTATCCAGCAGCAATTGGTATTCACTGTCGGACATGCCATGCTCTGCGATCAAATCTTTGGTGATTTTTGGCTCGGTGGTCATGGCGGTCCTCAGGGGTTAGGATTCTTTGCCTGTCTTTTACGGGCTAGGGCGCGTGGGGAAAACCCTCAAAAGCAGCTGTGTTGGACAGAAAGTTAAGAAAAGCGCCCGACTGCTGTCGATTTTGTGCTTAGCTGTTCGTCTGATTAGTATGACAACCAATATGAAAGGACAGAAGATGAAATATCTCGCATTGATTTACGCCGACCCGAAAGTGGAACCGCAGCCAGGCACGCCCGAGTGGGGCGCGTTGATGGAAGGCTATCAAACTTTCAGTGAGCGTTTGAATAAGGACGGCGCTTTCCTTGCTGGCGAAGCGTTGCAAGAGGTTGAAACCGCGACAAGTGTCCGCGTTCGCAGCGGTAAGGCTGAAATATCGGATGGACCCTTTGCTGAAACTAAAGAAACCTTGGGCGGTTTTTACATGATTGAAGCACCCGATCTGGACAAAGCGCTGGAATATGCGGCACAAATTCCAACAGCAGGTTATGGAACGGTTGAGATACGTCCTGTCATGACGTTTGACTAAGTCGAAACCATCCACCACCGAAGTTCACCGCGCGATTGATACAGTTTTGCGCGGTGATCGTGGCCGCATGTTAGCGGCATTGTCCGCATCATTAGGCAACCTTGCGTTGGCCGAGGACTGCTTGCAAGAAGCGGCAACCAAGGCGCTAACGGATTGGCCAAAGTCTGGTGTGCCGCACGTGCCAGCCGCGTGGTTGATACAGGTCGCACGTCGCCAAGCGATTGACATCCTGCGGCGTTCAAAGCGATTTCAAGAAAGATCAGCAGAACTGGCGCAGTTGAAAGACGAAGCTATGCAAAAAGAACCTTCGGAGCTGCCTGATAATAGATTGGCGTTGATGTTCACATGTTGCCACCCAGCATTGGAGCCATCCGCACAGGTCGCCTTGACGCTTCACTGCATTGCAGGGCTGACTACGGCAGAGATAGCACGCGCTTTTGTCGTTCAGACCTCAACGATGGCCGCCCGTTTGACCAGAGCAAAGGCGAAGATCAAAAACGCAGGTATTCCGTTTGGTTTACCTGACGAGGATGCGCGAAAGGCGCGGACATCTGAAGTGTTGCGAGTGATTTATTTGATATACAACGAAGGCTATAGTGCCAGTTCAGGGGCCACTCCATTGCGCGTTGATCTGTGCGTCGAAGCTTTGTTTATGGCAGAGTTGCTCGTGCATCTTAGCAAAGGTGATCCCGAAGCGATGGGTCTGTTAGCGTTGATTAAGTTTTCTTATGCGCGTCGCGAGGCGCGCGCTGGTGATCGAAATGCGTACATCCCTTTGGATCAGCAAGACCGACGCCTGTGGGACACGCAGATGATTGCCGACGGGCAGGCGGTATTGGAACAGGCGTTATCCTTGGGGCAGGTTGGGCCTTATCAGGT
Organism: uncultured Amylibacter sp.; assembly: GCA_937944065.1. Taxonomy (GTDB): domain Bacteria; phylum Pseudomonadota; class Alphaproteobacteria; order Rhodobacterales; family Rhodobacteraceae; genus Amylibacter. Next base: position 2,893 of record CALDZS010000191.1, read on the forward strand.
GCAGGCAGCAATTCATGGGCTGCACAGCGCAGCACTGGATGCCTCGGAAACAGATTGGTCGCAGATTGAACACTTGTACCGCCTGATGCGCCGCATGGATGGCAATCCAGTGATCGCGTTGAACCACGCAGTGGCGGTTGGCCAAGCCGGTGATACAGAGCGGTCGTTGGAAATGATTGCGGATTTAGAGCCGGTGTTGGCACACTATCAGCCATTGTATGCTGCCAAAGCGGCGATGTTGGCACGTGCGGGACAGATAAGCGCAGCCGATACAGCCTATTTGCGCGCTATAAAGATGTCTGAAAATGCGGCTGAACAAGATTTTTTGGAATCCCGTCGAGCGCTATTGTCGGGTATAGCGCATTGAATACGTTAAGAAAAAAAGAGGCCGACCAAGAGGCCGGCCTTAAGTCCAACAGGGAGGTGAGAATGATAGGAACCAGAAGGCTCGACAACCATTCTCAAGACCAAGCTATAACCACTAGGCGTTAATAACAAGTAACTCGTGCGCATAGCTGCTATGCGCCTTGGGTATGGCGGATAAATGTCACTAGGATCGGATAGTTATCTAGAACTGTTCGTCCGTGCTCCGACGATGTTCCTTGATTTCTTCAACAACGAAATCGCGAAAGGCCTGAACGCGTTTTGACTGACGCAATTCTTCGGGGTAAGCCAAGAAAACAGGGATGTCGCGGCTTTCCTCTTCTGGCAACACGCGTATCAAATCAGGAATTTCATCGGCCACGTAACTGGGCAACACGCCAATACCAACATGGCTCAGCGTGGCCTGCATGACGCCAAAATAATGGTTTACAGTCAAGTGTGACGAGTGTTCAGCAGACAACAATGGTTTTAGCCAAGCTACGCTTTCATTCACTTGCCTGCTCTCCAAGTTCTGCGAGATAAGGCGATGATTTAGAATGTCTTTGAAATCTTTGGGTGTTCCGAACTTCTCAATATAGGGCTGGCTAGCATAGAGTTGCATGTTCACCGACATTAGGCGCCTGCGCACAAGGTCTGCTTGGCTTGGCTCTTTCATCCGAATGGCAACATCGGCCTCTCTCATGGGCAGATCAAGAACGCGTTCCTCAAGCAACAGGTCGATTTTCAGCTCTGGGTACAGATCATACAAACGCCCTATGCGAGGCGCTAACCACAAGGTTCCAAACCCAGTTGTAGTGGTTACACGTAGTTCACCGAAAACTCCATCTTTGCTGTCGCGAATGCGGGCTTCGGCCTTGTCCAACTTGGAAGACATGTCTTTGGTGGCGTTAAACAACAATTCTCCTTGTTCGGTCAGGATAAGTCCGCGCGCATGGCGATGGAACAAAGTGACATTCAATGTCTCTTCCAATGCTCTAATTTGACGGCTGACCGCGGATTGCGACAAATACAGATGATCACCTGCATGTGTCAGGCTGCCAATATCTGCGACTGCATGGAAAATCCGAAGCTTATCCCAATCCATTTTTGTGTCTTTCTGTCAATAAGTTAGCGACTATGTCCGCTGTGTATCACTTGGTTAAAGCGATACAATAGCTTGTAAGTTACTTTTTTTGTATAAAATATTCGAATGGTTGATTGCCGTCCAAAAACGTGTGGCCCTGTTCATTGCAAAAATGTGGAATATCCACGATCGCAGCGGGGTCATCTGCGCGTATTCTTAACACTTGATCAGAGCTGAGAGCCTGCAATCGCTTGCGCGCTTTTAGCACTGGCAACGGGCATAATAATCCCATCGCATCAAGGTCGGCATCATATTTCATGTCGCTGTCATATGCCATTATATGCCAGTTAGTCCAGCCTGCGCATGGGGTTACTATTTGCTTAGGCTTTGCCTATATATAGGGGAAATCAAGTGATAAGAGCCGCATGAAAACCGATCCGACTTCAGTCAAAAAGCGCAAAGTCTTTTACGTGCCCGGCTATGATCCGATGTTGCCGCGCAGATACCGCGAACGATATCGCTCCGAAGGTATGATGCAGGCCGAGATTTCGGGATATGATCTGGAAATAGTCGGCCGCGGCGGCACCAAGGAAAGCTATGGTTGGACAGCAAACGCTGTCATTGATGGGAAGAAGACCGCAACCGATATTGATTTCCTTCTCTGGTCTGATATCGTTGAAAATCAAATGAAAACAAGTGTTTGGAAAAGCTACGCGACCCTAATTCGTACCCACATTATCTATTTTGGATCAGGCGCAATATGGTCTTTGTTTAAAATGCCAAACACGCCAACAATTGCTGCACTGTATCCATCCACGGCGATGATCGTTCAACTAATCATAGCGTTCGTTTTGGGTTGGGGCGCCTTCAGCTTGATCGCGCCTCCGACGCATTGGCTGTTGGGTCTGCTAGTCGGTGCAGGAATTGGATATGCGTTTCTGGCTTGGGTTAAGAAATACGACCACAAAACCTATATCAATTACCTGCTGACCGACTATGCATTTGCAGCCTATAAATCGGGATGTTACGCGCCAGAACTTAGTACCCGCATGGCTGAGTTTTCCACCACCATACGCGCGGCTCTGGATGAGGATTTGGACGAGGTTTTGGTTGTAGGTCATTCTTGTGGCGCGCATCTTTCCGTGACAATTCTGGCAGACCTGATCAGGGATCATGGTGTACCAGAGAATGGCCCCAAACTGTCGTTTCTTTCACTGGGGCAAGTGACCCCAATGGTTAGCTTTTTACCTAATGCATGGCGGCTGCGACGAGATTTGGCATTTCTGTCAAATCGTGATGATCTCACATGGGTCGATGTGACAGCACCGGGGGATGGTGCGTGTTGTGCACTGTGCGATCCTGTTAAGGTAACTGGTGTTGATCCAAAAGATGCGCGCTGGCCCTTGGTGATCTCTGCTTCTTTTTCAAAGTCGTTAAAACCAGAAACATTTAAGAAGTTACGCTTCAAGTTTTTCCGTATGCATTTCCAATACTTATGCGCATTTGATAACCCTAGGGGATACGATTATTTTCAGATTACCGCGGGGCCACTTACCTTGCGCGAACGGTATAAAAATCGCAATCCAAGCCCGTCTCGGATCGAGAAAGCATATTCTAAATTTAGATCCTTGGAACCTGCGCCATGACTGGACTAATTCCGCCGAAACCTAAACCTAGGGCTGCGCGTGCGAGCTTTTTCCGTCATGCACAATTGTTCCGTAAAGACATTTTTCAATCACAACCAGCGCGGCTGTACCGTGCATGGATGGCCGAATTTAAACTGCCATTCTACAAATCATACACAATCAACCAGCCCGAATTATTGAGCATTGTTTTACGAAAACGCCCCGACGATTTCCCCAAGTCCGAGATTGTGACTGCCGCACTATTTTCGTTGCTGGGTAAAAGCGTGTTTGTCACAAATGGCGAGCTGTGGAAAAAACAACGCCGTATCATTGATCCAGCGTTTGAAGGCGGCCGCATAAAAGAAGTGTTTCCCTCGATGTTAGAAGCAAGCAATGCAGCGATTGCGCGAATGCGCACGCTTTCCACTGATACACCTGTTGAAATCGAAGAACAAACATCACAGATGGCGGCTGATGTTATCTTTCGCACGCTGTTCTCGATCCCAATCACCGATGCTATCGCGTCTGAAACCTTTGTGAAATTCAAGGCATATCAACGCACTCAACCCTTGCTGAACGTGGCTGCTATATTAAAAATGCCACGATGGATTCCATCCCTGCAAAGCCGCAAAACGAAAAAAGCAGCCCAAGCGGTGCGTGTTTTGTTGTCCGATCTGACCCATAGTCGCGCACAGTTGATCGCCGATGGTACCGCGCCAGACGACCTTGCCACCAAAATAATGACAACGGCAGATCCAGAAACGGGGGATTTGTTCACATCCGAGGAAATGGTTGATCAAGTCGCGATCTTCTTTTTGGCAGGCCATGAAACATCAGCGAGTGCACTGGCGTGGACGCTTTACCTTTTGGCGGCTGATCCAGACACCCAATCTCGTGTCGCGCAAGAGGTAAGAGACGGCTTTGCTGATGAAGAAATCACATTCTCTATGTTATCGAAACTGCCATTCACGCGTGATGTATTCCGCGAAGCTTTGCGATTGTATCCACCAGTTCCAATGATGGTGCGTGAAAACAAGAATAACGAAGTTTTTCGCAACCGAATTATCAAGGCGGGGTCGCAGATCGTCATGTCACCCTGGCATTTGCAGCGTCATGAACGTTTGTGGGACAGGCCAGATGAGTTTGATCCCGATCGGTGGAAAACCGAAGCGACACGCAAATGCGCCCGCGATGCGTACATGCCGTTTTCGGCGGGGCCGCGTGTATGTACTGGGGCAGGGTTCGCAATGGTCGAGGGGGTTTTGTTATTGGCGCAACTGGTGAAACATTTTGAATTTGAAACGGTTGCGGGCAAGGTACCCGTGCCAGTTGCGCATTTGACGGTGCGTGCCAAAGATGGGATTTTTCTGAAAATCAAGCCGCGTGTTTAGCCAACACGCTTAAGGATCTGGGCAAACAGCGTCTCTTCTTCGAGGCGAGATAACCAACCGCTTTTGGCTGCAGGTTTGCGCCATTCTTTCCACTCATTCAACGTCAATGTTACTGCTGGTTCGTGAATGGAAGCTGATTTTTTAGAAGGTTTCATATGTTGATCTACCTTTAAGCACTCGTTAAGGAGGCCGAAACGCCTCCTTTCACTAACTTCCTGAAACTGAAGCGAAATTCGACTTAGATATGTCTGTTTTTCGACTGGTACCAGCGCAGAACAAACAGGCGGATAGCGGACGCTAGACCTGTTTCTACACCACGTTGCTTGTCAATTTGCGCGGCAAGAACGTTAATCGGCAGTAATTTTTCTGCGGCAATGGTTTTGAATGCATCCCAAAATGCATCTTCCAGCGACACACTCGTACGGTGTCCTTTTAAGGTCAAAGAGTGCTTCTTTGGTCGTTGATATTCGTCCATAACGTCAAATACGCCTGTGTCCAAAGTCGTCACGTGAAACGGGTTTTCGAGTTCAAGAGGCAAAGATATTCTCGCTCAAATCTACGGGCGTCTCTTCAGTGTGGAAGGTCGAGCCGATCATGCGTAGAACAGATACGTCAACACGTGGCGCATTGGGTCCACCCAATTTCAAAGGCAACATAATTACGTTGTCATTTCTTGATTGTATTTGATTCTTAATTTTCATTGTCAAAGGCCCCCGCCTGTTTCTTTGCTTGTCCCTAAGATGCATGTGGAACCGAGGTTTTTTTGGGCTGAAAAGGGGCAATTTCGTGTCCTTGGTCTTTTTTGTCTGAAATTTGCATGAAAATATCACGAAATTATAATTAACTTGTTGTTATATATGTGTTTTACAAAACAAGTAATGAAAAGATATTAAGTAGAATAATTTGGATTTATTTGCCTTTGGGGGGGCGAAACTTGGTATTGAAGCGGAAATCAGAGGAGTTCCGCCCCAATTCAGGCCTTACTTTGGACCAAGCATATCTTTGGGTTGCACAACCTTGTCAAAGGTTGCCGCATCCACAAATCCCAATTTGATTGCTTCTTCCTTTAGTGTGGTGCGATTTTTGTGTGCAGTCTTGGCAACTTTGGTCGCGTTATCGTAACCGATTTCAGGTGCCAGTGCTGTCACCAACATCAAGCTTTCCCACATAAGTTTTGAAATTCGCTCTTCGTCAGCCTCGATGCCAACCACACAATTGTCGGTAAATGCGACAGATGCATCGCCAAGCAATTGCATCGACTGCAACACGTTATACGCCATCATCGGTTTGTACACATTCAGTTCGAAATGGCCCTGACTGCCTGCAAACCCGACAGCCGCATCGTTGCCGATGACGTGCGCGCACACCTGAGTTAATGCTTCGCATTGTGTGGGGTTCACTTTGCCTGGCATAATTGACGACCCAGGTTCGTTTTCAGGTAATACTAACTCGCCAAGCCCACAGCGTGGTCCTGATCCAAGTAGGCGGATATCATTGGCGATCTTGAACAGGCTGGCCGACACAGTTTTTAACGCACCAGACATTTCCACCAATGCATCATGAGCCGCAAGGGCCTCGAATTTATTTGGGGCAGTGACAAAAGGTAGATCAGTGATGGCTGCCATATTTGCGGCTACGGTCGTATCCCAGCCCTTAGCAGTGTTCAATCCAGTGCCAACAGCGGTACCACCTTGGGCCAGCGGGTAAATATTAACCAATGCCGCCTCGACCCGTTTGATGCTTTGTTCCACTTGATACGCGTAACCCGAGAATACTTGCCCCAATGTAATTGGCGTCGCATCTTGCGTGTGGGTGCGTCCGATCTTGATGATATCTTTGAATGCGTTTTGTTTTAGTATCAAAGCTGAGTGCAGTTTTCTCAAACCGGGCAGGGTGACATCACGGGCTGTCATCGCCACGGCGATATGCATTGCCGTGGGGAATGTGTCATTCGACGATTGCCCCATATTACAGTGATCATTGGGGTGAACAGGGGTCTTTGATCCCAATTCGCCGCCCAGAATCTCAATAGCGCGGTTCGAGATGACTTCGTTTGCGTTCATATTGGACTGGGTACCAGATCCAGTTTGCCAAACAACCAGCGGAAAATGATCATCATGATTACCAGCAACCACTTCGGATGCCGCTTGGATAATTGCATCCGCCAACTCTGCAGGTATTTTGCCCGATGCCTTGTTCGCTTGCGCGCAGGCTTGTTTGATAACACCTAAGGCGCGCACGATGGCGATTGGTTGGCGTTC
>CALDZS010000192.1 GCA_937944065.1 uncultured Amylibacter sp.
GCCATCCGCCGTATCTTACCCCCGTTGGCGAACCAATTCATCTATATCGTCAAGATGAGTGCGTTTGCGTCGGTCATCGGGATGCAAGAACTGACGCGTCGCGCCAACGAATTAGTGGTCACAGAATACCGCCCGCTTGAAATATACTCTCTGCTGATAGTCGAATACCTTATCTTGGTGCTGATCATCAGTGCAGGTGTGCGGTGGTTAGAACGCAAAATGGGATCAGATGAACGCCACTAAGGAGGCATGCAAATGGACTGGAAGAAATACATAGGCGAGACCGAGAAAAATATTGGAGTTTTGTCCAAAGAGATACCTGAAACCGTCAAAGGGTTCGGGCAGATGGGCAAAGCTGCCAAGGCGGATGGCGCACTGAGCGAGAAAACCAAAGAATTTATCGCGCTCGGCATCGCAATCTCGACGCGGTGTGACAGTTGTATCGGCTTTCACGTACGATCACTTGTTCGTTTAAAAGCCACGCGTGAAGAAATGTGCGAAGCATTGGCTATGGCAACGTATATGGGCGGTGGGCCATCCTATGCGTTCAGTGCAAAAGCGCTAGAAGCCTATGATGAGTTTTCGACCTAGGCCGACAGACATAATCATCTGCTGGCGCGCATTGCGCGGCCAAACGCCTCGAACAACGGTTTAGAAACGCTGTCCTGATCTGCACGCCATTCTGGGTGCCATTGTACCGCCATCGCGAAATTACTGGCATCTTTCACATGGATCGCTTCGGGGGTGCCGTCTGTCGCATATCCCTCGATGACAATGCGCTCACCCGCCTCTGTAATACCTTGACCGTGCAACGAGTTGGTCGTGATGGTGTCAGTCCCAAAGATAGCCTCGAACAGCCCGCCTTTTTCCAGCTTTACATCGTGGCGCATGGCAAATTTTTCTTCTTGTGTCCCATCAGGAGGCATACGGTGATTCATACGGCCATCTAGATCACGAATTTCGGGGTGCAAAGTCCCACCATAGGCTACGTTGAATTCTTGGAACCCGCGGCAAATACCCAAAATCGGGATACCGCGATCCACACAAGCGCGGATCAACGGTAATGCAACCGCGTCGCGATCCCGGTCAAAGGCACCATGTGCTTCGGTTTCATCATGGCCATATTCAGACGGGTGCACATTGGCGCGCGCGCCTGTCAACAGGACCCCATCGAACGAGCTGCACAAAGCATCGATATCCACCAACCCAGCTGATGTCGGAAATATCAGGGGAAGTGCGCCTGTAACGGCGGCCACCGCCTCTAGGTTCGAGACGCCAGCGAACTGGACTGGATAGGTGTCTTCAACAAGGTAGGAGCTGCCGATTACACCGACGATTGGACGTGTCATAGATATTACTTCGTTTGAGCGAGTGAATAGATTCAAAGTTCCATATAACCGCACAAAAAGAAATGCACAATCTGAAGCGGTCAACGCGTGATCTAGACGCCCTTTAACTCCAACCGGCGTGCGTGCAAGACAGGTTCGGTATATCCACTGGGCTGTTCGGCACCTTTGAACACAAGGTCACATGCGGCTTGGAACGCCACGCCATTAAACTCTGGCGCCATAGGTTTGTAACTTGGATCACCAGCATTTTGCCCATCCACAACCACTGCCATGCGTTTCATTATCGCCATCGTATCGCCTTGGTCGATCACGCCGTGGTGCAACCAATTGGCGATATGTTGGCTGGAAATGCGGCAGGTTGCGCGATCTTCCATCAGGCCGATATTGTCAATGTCTGGCACCTTAGAACAACCAACACCTTGGTCGATCCAACGAACAACATACCCCAAAATACCTTGTGCGTTGTTTTCAACTTCGCGCTCAACTTCTTCCTTCGACCAATTTTGACCTTTGGCGACTGGCACCTGCAGAATTGTGTCAACAGATGCGCGCGCGCCAGACTTTAGCAACTCTTGCTGGCGTGCCATGACGTCGACCTTGTGGTAATGTGTGGCGTGCAAGGTCGCGGCGGTCGGGCTGGGAACCCAAGCGCAGTTGGCACCAGATTGTGGGTGCCCAATTTTCTGTTCCAACATATCGGCCATATTGTCTGGAACCGCCCACATGCCTTTGCCAATTTGTGCTTTCCCATGCAGACCGCACGCCAATCCGACATCGACATTATGGTCTTCATAGGCTGCGATCCATGGTTCGTTTTTGATATCTGCCTTGCGTAGGAACGGCCCCATTTCCATCGAAGTATGAATTTCGTCGCCCGTGCGATCCAAGAACCCTGTGTTGATAAAAGCAACGCGGTTTTTGGCAGCTCGGATACATTCTTTCAGGTTAACTGTGGTACGCCGCTCTTCGTCCATGATACCAATCTTCACAGTATATTGCGGCAGGCCCAATGCTTGCTCTACCGCCGAGAATATTTCGTCAGTAAACGCAACTTCTTCGGGGCCGTGCATTTTGGGTTTCACAACGTAAACAGAGCCTTCGCTGCTGTTACCTGATTTGCGATCCAAATCGTGCATGGCAATCGCAACCGTATACATGGCATCCATCAAGCCTTCGCCGATTTCGTTGCCGTCTTTGTCCAAGATCGCTGGATTGGTCATCAGATGCCCAACATTGCGCACCAACATCAGCGCGCGTCCTTTCAATTTAAACGCCTCGCCGGTTGGGGCCGTATATTGACGATCGGGCAGCAAGCGACGGCGCAGTGTTTTGCCCTCTTTCACCATTGTCGCGGTCAAATCGCGTTTCATCAAACCCAACCAGTTTGAATAGGCCAAAACCTTGTCTTCGGCATCCACTGCGGCAACGCTGTCTTCGCAATCCATTATGGTGGACATCGCGGATTCCAAAATCACATCGGCAATCCCTGCCGGATCTTGGGCGGCTACAGGGTTATTCTTGGTAAAGTAAATCTCGACATGTAGGCCATTGTTTTTCAACAAGATGCCTTCTGGTGCCGCCGGATCATTGCGATATCCGACAAAAGCATCTGGATTCTTCAACTGCCTACCATCGATCAGCAATTTGCCATCTTCGATCCAATAGCGGGTCGCGTCAGCGTGGCTTAGGCCTTCGATCGGAAACACGTCATCTAAGAACGATTTTGCCCACGCAATCACTTGCGCGCCGCGCGCTTTGTCATATCCTTTGCCTGTGGGCAACGAACCCATTGCGTCGGTGCCATACAGCGTGTCGTACAGTGACCCAAATCGAGCATTCGCTGCATTTAGTGCAAAACGTGCGTTGGTAATTGGAACCACCAATTGTGGACCTGCAATCGTCGCAATCTCTGGATCGACATTTGCGGTCTCAATCGAAAAATCACGCCCCTGTTCAACCAAGTATTCAATGTCGTGCAGAAAGGTTTTATACTCTTTGAAATCAAATTCTTGGCCGCGGCGTTCAATGTGCCATGCATCAATCTTTGACTGAATATCTGCACGCTTGGCCAGCAGATTGCGATTTTTCGGGGCCAAATTGTCGACGATATATGACAGACCGCGCCAGAATTGATCGGCAGACACATCCGTTCCAGGTAAAGCTTGGCTTTCGGTAAAATCAACCAATTGGCTGTCTACTTGTAGTCCGAACTTCTCTATACGTGTCATGCTTTTCTCCAGCTTTGGTGTCTTCGATGGAAACAACTTGGCGCTTTTTCCTATCGGAAACAGCTCTATTTTGAATCTTCGCTCAATTCAATAGCGTATACGGTCGCATACAATAAAACCGCTTGAAACCGTCGGCGATTTCAAATCATCTAAACCCAACCATAACGGAGACGATAATGCGCCCCACCCAATCGCCGACCATTCGCCTGTCTGACTATACCCCACCTGTTTTTTTGGTGAACACGGTTAATCTACATTTCAAGTTGGATCCCAAGGCGACGCGAGTTAAATCGAGTGTTGTATTCGAAGGCAATGACGAACGTGCGGACGGCCCGCATGATTTGCGGTTGGACGGACGGGGATTGAAACTGATCAGCGCATCCATCAATGGAAACGCTATCCCCAAAGATTCAATCCTGCAGGACGCAGAGGGTCTGACCATTCCGCATGACCTGGTGCCCCAACATGGGTTCAAATGGGAGGCGGAAGTCGAAATTAATCCATCGGGGAACAGCGCACTCGAAGGGTTGTATATGTCAAACGGCATGTATTGCACCCAATGCGAGGCGCAGGGATTTCGCAAGATCACTTTCTATCCTGATCGCCCAGATGTGATGGCGACATTCGACGTAACAATCGAAGGCGATACACCTGTTTTATTATCAAACGGTAACAAAGTTGCACACGGAAAATGGCACGATCCATGGCCAAAACCCGCGTATCTGTTCGCGCTCGTGGCAGGGGATTTGGTGTCGTATGACGATACATTTACAACCAAGTCTGGCCGCCATGTCGATCTGCAAATTTTCGTGCGCGATGGCGATCAAGATAAATGTGCCTACGCAATGGACGCGTTAATCCGTTCAATGAAATGGGATGAACAGGTGTATGGCCGCGAATATGATCTGGATTTGTTCATGATTGTTGCCGTGGACGATTTCAACATGGGTGCGATGGAAAACAAAGGATTAAACATCTTTAACTCCAAATACGTTCTAGCCTCCTCTGAAACCGCGACCGATGGTGATTTTGAGCGGATTGAAGCTATCATCGCCCACGAATATTTCCACAATTGGACGGGCAACCGCATCACCTGTCGGGACTGGTTCCAGCTGTGCCTGAAAGAGGGACTGACCGTGTTCCGTGACCAGCAATTCAGCGGCGATATGCGATCCCATGCGGTCAAACGCATCGATGATGTAGCGCAATTGCGTGGCCGTCAGTTTCGCGAGGATGCGGGACCATTGGCACATCCCGTGCGACCTGAAGAGTATATCGAGATCAATAACTTCTACACCGCAACCGTGTATGAAAAGGGCGCCGAGGTTATCGGAATGCTGAAGTTGCTGGTCGGTGATGCGACCTATGACAAGGCACTTGCATTGTATTTCGACCGCCATGACGGACAAGCCTGCACCATCGAACAGTGGTTAACGGTTTTCGAAGATGTCACTGGCCGCGATCTGTCGCAGTTCGCGCTGTGGTATTCACAAAGTGGCACACCGCGATTGGATGTCACTGACGCGTTTGACGATGGTGCCTATACCCTGACGTTCAAGCAGTCCAACCCAGACACGCCGGGGCAAACAAACAAAAAACCTCAGGTTATTCCTGTGTGTCTTGGCTTGTTGGATGCCAACGGCAAAGATGTGATGGACGAACAAGTCTTGGAGATCACCCAAGCTGAACAAAGCTTTACTGTGGATGGGTTAACCGCCAAACCCATCCCGTCGATCTTGCGTGGGTTTTCTGCACCTGTCATTCTGAACTTTGACATGGACACGCAAACCCGTGCCTTGTTACTGGCCAATGACAGCGATCCATTTAACAAATGGGAAGCAGGTTTTACATTTTGTGTTGATCTGTTGTGCAAAATGGCCAGCAACGAGGCACCCGTTGATCAGGCTTATTTAGATGCGATCAAGGTTGTCGCGGTGGATGCAACACTGGATCCCGCTTTCCGTACATTTATGCTTGGCACTCCGTCTCAAGACGCAGTGGCGAAAGCGATATGTGATCGGGGCAACGTGCCTGACCCGCGTAAGATCTATGACGCGCGCCGCGATCTTGAACATGCGATAGCCAATCATTTAGGGACTGGCTTGACCGAATTATACACCACAATGGCTGTAACTGGCGCTTATTCGCCCGACGCAGTTGATGCTGGCAAACGCGCCTTGCGATCCCGCGCGCTTCATTTGTTAACAAATCTTGACGACACTGCCCGTTTGGCGAAAGATCAGTATGCCCAAGCGGACAACATGACCGAAAAGCTATCTGCACTTTCCGCCATGATTGGTGCGAACCAAGCCGACGACGCGTTGGTGGATTTTTATAATACGTGGTCACAGGACAACCTGGTCATGGACAAGTGGTTCGCCATCCAGCCCGCCGCCAGCACACCCGACCGCGCCCTTGATGTGGTGCAAAAGCTGGCTGCACACCCTGATTTCAACTGGAAAAACCCGAACCGTTTCCGCAGTTTGATCGGCCCCTTCGCTGCGAACCCAGCCGCGTTCCATTCTGGTAATGGTGCTGGGTACGATTTTGTCGCTGATTGGTTGATCACATTGGACGCCTTGAACCCACAAACCACTGCTCGGATGTGCGGCGCATTCGAGACGTGGGAACGTTACGCCCCAGACATTCAGGCCAAGATGCGTGCCGCGATGCAACGTATTGCGGACACCAAAAACCTGTCGAAAGACACGTCGGAGATCATTGGTAAGATGTTGGGATAGGGCAAACGGCGAATCCGCTTATTCCCCAAACCTTCAACTAAAATATTGCCAGATGCGAATTGCGATCCTAGACTG
>CALDZS010000193.1 GCA_937944065.1 uncultured Amylibacter sp.
CGCCATGTACGCCCGCCAGCATACGGCTCGCCCGAGATCAGCAGGACCCGCAATCGGTCCCGCACTCCGTTGATCGACACCACAGCAGAGTTGTTTCTGTCGGTCAATTCAGTGTCAGACGTGGCGACCACGAATTGCACCACATTCATACCACCATGCGTTAACTTTAGGGGTAGTTCCAAATCTTGGTTGGTCTCGACATCAAACGCAGCAGCAGGGTTGCCATCAATGGCAATGCTTAATTTGGCCAAGCGACCAGCACTTGCAGGCACCGCACCATCATCGTCGATGCGCAATTTCAGCCGAATCTCTTCGCCGATGATTGCAAAGGCGGGTGCCGCAGTAACTGTAAGGCGCCTGTCCCAATCTTGTGGAGCGCCCGTTTGCAGCACATGTACAGGTGCTGGGAAGCTGGTCAAGAAATCTGCGTCATGCACGCGCCCGTCGGTGATAATGATCGCACCTGCGATCCTATTGCTGGCCACTTTGGACGCAGCCTTTACCAGTTCTGTCAGCACCATCGACCCGCTATCTTGATCGCGCACATCATTGATAATCCTGACTGGCTTAATTTCGAAATTATCCAGTCGCCCGATTTTTTCACGCAGCCCCTGCAAGGCAGTTTCTATTTGCGCGGGGCGATTTGCAATGCTTTGGCTTTCAGAAGCGTCTTCGACCAAGAACACGATATTGCTCAGCTCTTCGCGATCTTCTTGGTTCAAAACGGGATTTGCTAGCGCTGCGATCAACGTCGCAGCCGCCAAACCACGCAGCCACCAACCGCGCACATCTTTCCAAAGAGCGAATAGAACCAACAAAAACGCGAAGGCGGCGAAGCCCCATAAAAATGCGTCTGGGATCAACGGAGAGAATGAGATGCTGCGATCCATATCTATTGCCCCAGCCGATCTAACAAAGCTGGCACGTGCACTTGATCGCTTTTGTAGTTTCCTGTCATGACATACATCAGAACATTCACTCCAAAGCGAATGGCGTATTCACGCTGCAACTCTCCACTGGACCCACGCCCCACGGGGAAGACATGGCGACCTTGATCATTGATCGCCCATGCGGACGCCCAATCATTGCCGCCGATTAACACAGGCGTCACGCCGTCATTAAGGTTGCGAAACGGTACGCCTTCGATTTGCGCGGCATCTTCTGGGGCAGCCTCGACCCAAACATTACGGCCCAGATGGCGACCTGGGAAAGCTTCTAACAGATAAAATGTTCTGGTCAGAACATGGTCTTGTGGTACGGGTTCCAGCCGTGGAATATCAAGTCGCCCAGCAATCTGGCGCAGCTTGCGACCATTGGGGGTGGCACCACCAAAGCTGTCGGACAGATGTGCATCACGCGTATCGAACATGATAAAACCACCGTTACGCAAATATGCATTCACCGCATCTACCGCCTTGACTGTCGGGATGGATTGATCCTCTGACATGGGCCAGAACAAGAACGGGTACAGCGAGATGTCGTCGACACCAGGCGTCACGCCAACAGGGGGCACAGGTTCGATATTGGTGCGGCGAAACAACTCTGCAGAGATGCCCGTCAACCCTGCGCGCGAAACCTCATCCACGCGCGCGTTGCCTGTCAGGACATAGGCCAGAACGGTGTTGTTGGCCGCCAGCAATGCTGCTTTGTCATCAGTTGGTTGGGCGTCGATGGTGGTTGCGGGCAGTATACTCAGCCCTATCACCATCACCGCCAACCCCGCGCCTTTGCGCATGTTCATCTTGCCACCCAAAACAAGTGTCGCGAAGATATCGATCATTAACAACCCCAGTGCAGCCATGAGAAACCATGCTTTCAAATCTTGTTCTTCAGGGCGTTCCATCCCAGCGATAGACGTGCCAAGCGGCCAGGGCGTTTTACTCAGGGTCGCATTCGCAGCGATCACATTCATTGCCACCGCACGCTCGCCATTTTCATACAGGCCAGGACGCACCTCGTTGCTGACTTGTCCCGTCGCCAAGTCGGCGCCCACAACACCCTGCAAAGTTTGCGCGTCGCGTAACACACCGAAAGCGTCTAGGTATTCGACCGGTGTCCAAGTCAATCCCAATAGCTCGCTTTCTTCCAACGCAGCTGCGCGGGCAGATATCGCCAACCGTTCCAACATTTGAACAAATAGGCCTGACAAAGGAAGTGTTGACCAACGCGAACTGGCGGTGACGTGGAACAATATCACCCGCCCCTCGCCCAATGGTTTCGCAGTCACCAACGGCGTGCCGTCTTCCAGCGCGGCCAAAACACGCTCGGCCAGATCGGGGTCAGGTTGCGCTACCACTTGTGATTTCACACTGACATCATCGGGGATCGTTAGGCCAAAAAACGGGCTGTCTTGATCAAACATGCGCAATTTGCGTGGTTTACCCCAAGACATCGCCCCACCCACGGTGCGGCCACCTGCGCGCAACCGAACAGGCAACAATGGATGCGGTTCCAACTGGCCTATGCCGCTGGCGATCAAACGGGGGCCCGCAAAACGCAGCAGTGTACCGCCCTTGGAAACCCATTCGGTAACCGCCTCGGTTTCAAACTCTGACAGCGCGCCAACATCGGCCAAAATGATTACATCAGGACTGGCCAACAGGGCGTCGCCCAAATCAGCCTCGATAACTTCTGCCGTTGTCACCAACGCTTTGCGCAAGAAATGCAGGGGCGAGAGCAAATCATTGCCCTCTTCCTCTCGTACACCGCTTAGCAAAGCAACCTTGCGCCGTTGAATACCGTCGTCGGTGATAGTGACGGCACCCGCAGAGGCGACATTGTCTAAACTAACTTGGCGCACTCTGTTGCGCAATTCGGTGGGCAGATCAAAGGTTGCAGTTGCAGTGGTTTCACCAATCGCAAATTCCACGTCCGCCTTAGACAAACGTCGACGAATGCCCGCAGGATCAGGACCAATGGCAGATAATGACAGCGTTGCGGGTGTCGTGCCGTCCAAGCGCAATACGGTGGTTTTCAACGTACCATCCGCAGTCGCCAATGGGGTCACAGCATAGACCGACGTTTCATTTTGTAAAACTTGCACTTTGCCACGCGCGTTCAATGTGCGCAGAAAATCCAGTTTTCCGACATGGTCGATCCCGTCAGAAAACCAGATGATATCATTAACATCCACCGTCTCTAGCGCAGCGGTCCATTTAGGATAATCTGGCGCCCATGCATTCGGGACCATCGCGTCCAATCGGCTGGCCCATGCAGGCGCCGTTGTAAACGAACTGGCAAAATCAGATTTGGGGAGGTCTGACCACATGACCAACTGAACAGGTCGCCCATCCTGTTCGGCCTGGCTCAGCACTGACCCAAGTTTTTCTTTGCGAACAGCCCAAGACTGCGCGCTGGCCCAACTGGCATCCATACCGATCAGTAACGGCCCTTTGCCAGCAATACGGTCTGTTGGGTTCAGCACCGGTCCCGCAAATGCAATGATCGCCGCAGCGATGGCCAAAATGCGTAGTAATAAAAGCCACCAAGGTGTGCGGTCGGGCGTTGTTTCGCGATCGCGCAATCCAAGTAATAAGGCAACTGCGGGGAAATTACGTTTAATCGGTGCGGGTGGCACTGCACGCAAAAGTATCCATAAGATTGGCAACGCCAGTAACGCCGCCAATAGCCAAGGTGACAAAAATCCGATCGGCCCGATCATGCGCGTGCCCCCGCATCCAATGCGCCGTACAGCCAAAGCAACGCAGATTGTGCTGGTGTATCGGTTACATGGCGGTGATATTGCCAACCTGTTTCGCGCGCCAACGCGCGCAGGCTGTCTGATCGTCGGGCAAGTTTGTCCAAATATTCATCTCGCAATGCATTCGCCCGCAGGGTTTCAAATTTCACGCTGCCTTGCATGGATTGAAAAATCGTGCGTCCTTTGAAGGGAAAGGACAGTTCTTGCGGATCAAGGATTTGAACCAAGCATCCGCGTACATTTTGGTCTGCAGCCTTGGACAGGGCAACAAGCATTGCATCCCAGTCGCCCAAGAAGTCGGACAAGAAAACCGCTTGGCTGCCCGTAGGTAACAATTTGTTCGGGGGGACGGCATAATCTGGCGCGTTCGTGGCCATCGCCAGTGACAATGCCAAGCGTCCGATCTGAACCTCGCCTTGTTTGGGTGGTTCAGGGTTTTGCATCAAGCCAACACGCTCGCCACCTTTGGACAATAAAATCGCCAATGCTAGCCCTAGGGTTTGCGCGCGCTCCGCTTTGGTATCTGCACCATCCACGGACGCGAAATCCATTGCCGCACCTGGATCGATCCAAAAGTTCACCGATTGCGCAGATTGCCATTCCATCTGGCGAACGAACTGTTGGTCTGACTGCGCAGAACGTCGCCAATCAATTGTATGCGCTGGGTCGCCATCCGCCGCAGGGCGGTATTGCCAAAACTCTTCGCCTTGTCCTGCGCGTCTGCGCCCGTGGGCACCGATAGACATGGTTGCCGCCATTTGTTGCGCCCGCGCCAGCAACGCTGGAAACCCAGCGGCCAACCCTTCGGACTGGCTGCGCAGATCAGATGCGTTTTTGGCGGCGATTTCTATCACGCAGCGTCTTTCGCACGCACGGCGTTCTGCGCTAATTCTGCGATGATATCGGACAGTTCAACACCTTGAGCACGTGCGGCAAAACTAATCGCCATGCGGTGGATTAAGACGGCGTGCGCCAAGGCTTGCACGTCATCCAATGTCGGCGCCAATCGTCCTTGCACCAGTGCCCGAGCACGGGTGGCCAGCATCAACGCCTGCGCGGCACGCGGACCAGGGCCCCAACTGACATGCTGGCGCACTGCATCTGGGCTACCTGCATCGTCAGGACGGGCAGATCGGACCAGATCTAGGATAGCATCCACAACGGACGCACCCACTGGCATGCGGCGCACGACATCCTGCGCCTCGATAAGGGTTTTCGCGGTAAAGATCGTCTTGGCCTCTGCATCCATGACCCCTGTTGTTGCCTCTAGGATTGCACGTTCCGTGTCACGATCTGGATAATCCACATCAATTTGCAATAAGAACCGATCCAATTGCGCCTCTGGCAATGGATAAGTCCCCTCTTGTTCGATCGGATTTTGTGTTGCCAGTACATGAAACGGTGCGGGCAATGCGCGGGTTTTACCAGCAATAGAAACTTCTCGCTCCTGCATCCCCTGCAACAAGGCTGACTGAGTACGTGGGCTGGCGCGGTTAATCTCGTCCGCCATCAACAGTTGCGTGAAAATCGGCCCTTCGGCGAACCGAAACGACCGCTTGCCGTCTTTGGCGGTTTCCAAAACTTCGGACCCCAAGATATCCGCAGGCATCAAATCGGGCGTGAATTGCACGCGGTTATTGTCCAACCCCATGACGGTTCCCAGCGCCTCGACCAGCCGTGTTTTCGCCAAACCAGGCACACCGACCAGCAATCCGTGACCGCCTGACAGCAATGTGATCAGGCTTTGCTCGACCACGTCATCTTGGCCAATCACACGTTTTGCCACTTCTTTCTTGGCTTTGCCCAACAAACCGCCAATTTTTTCTATCTTTGTGGCCAGTGCTTTTGCGTCTGTACTCATGACAAAACCTTTCCGTAATGAATCATATCTTCTATATCATTAAATGGAACTAATGTGATGATGACAAATGACAAATTCGAAATCAGACGAAAAAGCGCCTAAATTGTCCGCAGACAGCCTTGCGACTGCGGCAACTCAGGCCAGCAAAAAGGGCCCGCCGCCCGTGCATTTGTGGAATCCTGATTTCTGCGGGGATCTGGACATGCGCATCGCGCGGGACGGAACATGGTTCTATTTGGGCACGCCGATAGGACGCAAACCGTTGGTAAAGCTGTTTTCGTCGATCCTGCGCAAGGATGGCGATGATTATTTTCTAGTCACGCCAGTCGAAAAAGTTGGCATCACCGTCGATGACGCGCCGTTTGTGGCGGTCGATTTCGATGTGGCGGATGCGGGTGCTGATCAAGTGATCACCTTCACCACCAGCGTGGATGACGAGGTTATCGTGGGGGCAGACAATCCCATCCGCGTTGAACTGGATGCAGACACAGGCGAGCCATCGCCGTATGTTTTGGTCCGTAGTAATCTAGAGGCTTTGGTAGATCGCAAAAGCTTCTATCGCTTGGTTGATATCGGAGTGGAACAGGTCGTCGTCGGCACGCCTTGGTTTGGGGTGCGGTCAGGTGGCGTGTTCTTCCCGATCATCTTGGCGGCTGATTTGGTTTGAGGTTTTGCCGTTTCTCCTACGAGTGACAGTTGGACGAAGGTGATTCTTT
>CALDZS010000194.1 GCA_937944065.1 uncultured Amylibacter sp.
GCATGGGATTGCCCAGCGCACGGGTTTTGGATGTGTTGGGCGACCCGATGGCACCAAAGTCGATATCACTGATCGCCATTCATCAACATGGCATCCCTGATCGGTTCCCAGATGATGTGGTGGCAGAGGCAGAAGCGGCAAAACCAGCTGCACTAGGAAATCGCACGGACCTGCGGCACCTGCCTTTGTTTACAATCGATCCATTTGATGCGCGCGATCGTGATGATGCCATCTGTGCGGCACCCGATGACGATCCGAAAAACCAAGGCGGGCACATCGTTTGGGTCGGTATTGCGGATGTGGCTCATTACGTCACTCCTGGTTCAGCGTTGGATAAAGAGGCGCGGTTGCGTGGCAACTCTTCCTATTTTCCCGATCGCGTTGTACCGATGCTGCCGGACGCATTGTCATGCGATCTGTGTTCTTTACACGAAGGCGTGGATCGTGCCTGTATGGCGGTGCGCATCGTCCTGAACTCTGCTGGCGATAGGCTGCATCATGAATTCGTCCGCGGTCTAATGCGCTCACCCGCATCTTTTTCTTATGAACAGGCTCAAGCGGCACATGAAGGCACATATGACGACGCAACGAAGCCACTAGAAAAGCCCATTGCGGACCTTTTCGCGGCCTATGCGAGTGCCACGAAAGCGCGGAACAAGCGCCAGCCATTGAATTTAGAACTGCCCGAGCGCAAAATCATTCTGTCCGATGCGGGCAAAGTTCTATCAGTTGATTTCCGCGATAGGTTCGACGCGCACAAATTGGTCGAAGAGTTTATGGTCATGGCCAATGTGTGTGCTGCTGAAACGCTCGAAGCGAAGAAAGTTAACTTTTTGTACCGCGTGCACGAAGAACCCAGCCCTGAAAAGTTAGACAGTCTGCGCGAGGTGGCAATTGCCGCTGGTCACAGCTTTGCCAAAGGGCAAGTCTTGCGCACAGGCGATATCAACAAACTGCTGAACGCCGCAAATGGAACTGAAGATGCTGAACTGATCAACATGTCGGTTTTGCGGTGCATGACACAAGCCTATTACGGCCCTGCCAATCTTGGCCACTTTGGATTAAACCTGAAAAAGTATGGCCACTTCACATCCCCTATTCGGCGTTATGCTGATCTAATTGTTCACCGCGCACTGATCACGGCCCATGGGTTTGGTGATGACGGCCTAGGGTATGAGGATATCGAACAGTTGCGCGAAACGGGAGATTGGATTTCCCTAACCGAGCGCCGTTCGATGTTGGCCGAACGCGATACAACAGATCGCTATCTGGCTGCGTTCTTAGAAGATCGCGTTGGTGCTGAATTCGCAGGCCGCGTCAGTGGCATCGCAAAGTTTGGCCTGTTTGTTAAGTTGGATGAAACCGGTGCGGACGGAATTATTCCTTTGTCGCATCTAGGGCGCGAATATTGGCGGTACCGCGAACAAGACGGTACGTTGAAAGGCGAAGATAGCGGCCGCGTCATCGCCATTGGAATGCCGTGCAAAGTATCACTAGTCGACGCCACCGCAATCACGGGTGGCCTAACGCTGGAAATGCTGGAACTGGATGGCAAACCGATGCCCAAGGGCAGTTCGAAAAGCAGGTCGTCGAAAATCAAAAAACCGCGCAAGAAGAAAAGCCGCAAGACAGCTAAGGCGCGCAAAAAGGGCTAATGACGTTGGTCGATTTGAACGATTGGATCGGGCGCAAGGAGCATCACGAGGATCATCTGCGCGCGCAACCAGCACAATTTATGCAAGCAACACTGGATCGTCCGTCGACATTGAAGGCGGGCGACGCACTGCCGCCCCTGTGGCACTGGCTGTATTTCCTAGACGCAAAACCGATCAGTGAATTGGATCGCGATGCGCATCCAAAACGCGGCGGCTTTCTGCCACCGGTAGATTTGCCGCGACGTATGTGGGCAGGTGGTAGGTTTAGCTTCCAAGCACCGTTATTGATCGGACAAGACGCACAGAAGACCTCAACGATTAAATCTATTGTAGAAAAGGTAGGTCGCACTGGAAAGCTGTGTTTCGTCACAGTCGAGCATCAGGTCAGCCAAAACGATGTGGTTTGCGTGACCGAAGAACATGATCTGGTTTACCGCGAGGACCCATCACGGGATGCAACTCTCCCAGCGCCACAGCAGGCGCCTGGTGGTGCTGATTTTTCACGTACCATCACGCCAAGCGAGGTCATGCTGTTCCGTTATTCTGCGCTTACGTTTAACGGTCACCGCATTCACTATGACGCAGATTACGCGCGGGATGTCGAAGGGTATGACGGGCTGGTGTTTCATGGTCCTTTGACGGCCAGCCTGCTTATTGATTTTGCGATCGAGCGAATGGGGCGGAACCCCACAAGCTTTGTCTTTCGCGGCATTGCGCCAATTGCAGGCCTTCGATCTTTTGATATCGAAGGCGTCAAAGATGGGCAAACTTTACATCTGTGGGCAAAACGCGCAGGCGGGGCTTTGGCCATGACCGCAACAGCCGTGTTTTAGGTAGCAAACATCATACCACGGCGTTTTATGCTGCCAGCATGCGTGATCCAATATATCAATCAACTGGTCTTTTTGAACAAATGCAAAACCGCAGTGAACCAACGCAGAATAACGAGCCTCATTGCAATGCGTGTAACTATGCAGTTAATAGTTATGCTTGTTTTTTATGCCATCGTGTCGGCATGCACGTTGTGAAGCCAGCAATATCGATAAATGAGACTTTAAGTCTTGGTTTGATGTTCGAATTTCCTGAACCAGCCTTCGAAAATCGAAAACTATGCGTAGATTAGTAGACGGGTGCACTCCTCTAGGCTACCTCTCGGTCAAACATCTAACCTAAGGGAATCGCTCCATGAAAATGACAACTGAAGAAGCTTTTGTAAAAGTCCTGCAAATGCACGGTATCGAACATGCTTTTGGTATTATCGGATCTGCCATGATGCCGATCTCTGATCTGTTCCCTGCCGCTGGCATTAACTTTTGGGATGCTGCCCACGAATGTAACGCTGGGATGATGGCAGATGGTTACACACGTGCGTCTGGTAAAATGTCCATGATGGTTGCGCAAAACGGCCCAGGCATCACAAACTTCGTGACACCAGTCAAAACTGCTTACTGGAACCACACACCATTGTTGTTGGTCACTCCACAAGCAGCCAACAAAACAATCGGCCAAGGTGGTTTCCAAGAAATGGAACAGATGAACCTGTTCGCTGATTGTGTTGCATACCAAGAAGAAGTACGTGATCCGTCACGTATCGCCGAAACCTTGAACCGTGTGATCTTGCAAGCAAAGCGCGCTTCTGGTCCTGCTCAAATCAACATCCCGCGCGATTTCTGGACTCAAGTCATCGACATTGAAATGCCAAAAATTGTTGAATTCGAACGCCCATCAGGCGGCACAGATGCGCTGGCTCAAGCAGCCGACATTCTGTCATCTGCAAAATTCCCAGTGATCCTAAACGGCGCTGGCGTAGTTCTTGCAGGCGGCATTCCCGCATCAGCTGCATTGGCTGAGCGCTTAGACGCACCAGTATGTTGTGGCTATCAGCATAATGATGCGTTCCCAGGTTCGCACCCATTGTTCGCAGGCCCGCTGGGATACAACGGGTCAAAAGCAGGCATGGAACTGATTTCAAAGGCTGACGTTGTACTGGCTTTGGGCACACGTCTGAACCCATTCTCGACCCTACCAGGTTATGGCATTGATTACTGGCCGAAAGACGCGAAGATTATCCAAGTGGACATCAACGCAGACCGTATCGGCCTGACCAAAGATGTCACCGTTGGTATCATCGGGGACGCGAAAAAAGTTGCAGAGCAGCTTTTGGAGAACCTTGGGGACAGTGCTGGTGACGCAGGGCGCGCAGATCGCAAAGCTTTGATTGCCACAACCAAATCAGCGTGGGCCCAAGAATTGACATCAATGGATCACGAAGACGACGATCCAGGCACAACTTGGAACGAACGCGCACGCGACGACAAACCAGATCACATGTCACCACGCATGGCTTGGCGCGCGATCCAGAAGGCAATGCCAACAAACGCAATCATCTCTTCTGACATCGGCAATAACTGCGCAATCGGCAACGCTTACCCATCATTCGAAGAAGGCCGCAAATATTTGGCCCCTGGTCTGTTTGGCCCTTGTGGTTACGGATTTCCAGCAATCGCTGGCGCCAAAATCGCGCAACCTGATGTGCCAGTAATCGGCTTTGCTGGTGATGGTGCATTCGGTATTTCAATGAATGAAATGACGGCTGTGGGTCGCGGCGAATGGCCACCGATCACCATGGTTATCTTCCGCAACTACCAGTGGGGCGCGGAAAAGCGTAACACAACATTGTGGTTCGACGATAACTTCGTTGGCACCGAATTGGACGAGGATGTTTCATATGCAGCCATCGCCAACGCCTGTGGTCTTGTCGGCGTTCAAGCTACCAGCATGGACGATTTGACAGACAAGTTGGCCACAGCCGTGAAAGATCAGATGGAAAATGGTAAAACCACTTTCATCGAGATTATCTTGAACAAAGAGCTGGGCGAACCTTTCCGTCGCGACGCGATGAAAAAACCAGTGTCTGTTGCAGGCATTTCCAAAGACGACATGCGCCCACAATCAGGCGCGTAAGTTTCAAGAGATTGAATTTGAAGGCGGCGCTGAGGAAACTTAGCGCCGCTTTTTTGTGACCAATTCATCCTGTCATTAAAACAAACATCGCGAAAAGCTGATACTGTTAAACGTCGGTTTGGCAACACAGGTTGACCGATTTAAGATCGTTCTAAATTAAGGACTAGAAACGCGGGATGATCCATGACGCAAACACCTATTATATTTTGGTTTCGGCGTGATCTTAGATTGGGCGACCATCCGGGTCTGTCCGATGCTGTTGCTACGGGTCGCCCAGTCATTCCCGTCTACATCCATGACGAACTGGTTGACAGTTTGGGTGCCGCACCTAAATGGCGCCTAGGATTGGCGATAGATCATTTCGCTGCAAGCCTTGAGGGGATTGGATCTCGTCTCATCCTTCGGCGCGGAAACCCACTTCAGCTGTTACGCGACTTGGTCGCGGAAACTGGGGCAAACGCAGTGCATTGGTCACGGTCTTATGACCCAGACGCAATTGCCCGCGATAAACACATCAAAGCCAGCTTAAAAGAAGACGGGATTAACGCACAAAGCCACCCAGGCCATCTGCTATTTGAACCTTGGAACGTCAAAACCAAAACGGGCGGGTTTTACAAAGTATTCACTCCTATGTGGAAGGCAGTGCGCGCATCAACATTGGCGCCAGCATTGCCCATGATCAAGCACCTAAAAGCCCCTGACAAGTGGCCAGACAGTGACAGGCTTGAAACGTGGGGAATGGCAGATGCCATGCAGCGCGGAGCAGCGATCGTTGCAAAACATGTTTGCGTAGGAGAAGCAGCGGCACACACCCGGCTGGCGTCTTTTATCGCGGACAAAGTCAGCAGCTATGCAGAAGCGCGCAATTTTCCAGCCGCAGACAACACATCACGGTTATCAGAAAACCTGACCTATGGCGAAATTTCTGCCCGCCACTGTTGGCATGCTGGATGGCAGGCCATTCATGATGGCAAGGCGGGCGCAGAGACATTTTTAAAAGAATTGGTTTGGCGCGAGTTCGCGTACCATCTAGTGTATCACACACCGTGGATTGTGTCTGCGAATTGGAACAAGGACTGGGACGGCTTTCCATGGAAGACCGAAGAGGCTTCGCGATGGAAGCAAGGCCGCACGGGCGTTCAAATGGTCGATGCCGCTATGCGCGAGATGTATGTGACAGGTACCATGCACAATCGCGGACGGATGATCGTGGCATCGTACCTGACCAAACACATGATGACCCATTGGAAAGTTGGGCTGGATTGGTTCGCAGACTGCCTGATCGATTGGGACCCCGCTTCAAATGCAATGGGATGGCAATGGGCGGCGGGATCGGGGCCAGATGCGGCACCTTACTTTCGGATATTCAATCCAGATACCCAGGCAGAAAAGTTCGACAAAGATGCAGAGTACCGTGCGCGCTTTGTTGCTGAACTATATTCAAATCAGAAGCAGACCGCGCAGGACTATTTTGACGCTATCCCCAGACGCTGGAACCTAAAGCCAGACGACGCATATCCCGATCCAATTGTTCCCCTTGCGCTAGGTAGGCAAGCGGCGTTGGATGCGTATGCGCAGAATAAATAGCGATCAGAGAATGGTCAGCGCCGAATTTACGCCGCCCGGTTAGCAACTTCGATCTTTGCCCGCAACTCGTCACATTTGTTCAATTGATATTCCGACAGTCCTTCATTGAACTTTTTGAGCTCGGTTTCTAACAGGGTTAACGCCTGTGTCAGCATGTCTGCGCCGCCCGCGATTTCCCATTCTGCCAATGCCAAATCGGCAAGGTTCCATTGAGTAATTACCCGATCATAAGGTTCGCCGTCCATGGTAATGGCTGCATCTTTCACAAAGATATCATTCGCAACGTGCAAATCGTCAATCGATTGCTCTTGTCATCATCGCTGCATCAAGTTTCTCTTCACCAACTACAGACAAAACAGTGCCAAAACCTACCCAAACAACTTCGCGTTCCCAACACTCTCTGCTTTGATCATACTTGGGGGTAGACGGGCGCGTAGCCGCCTTGCTGGCC
>CALDZS010000195.1 GCA_937944065.1 uncultured Amylibacter sp.
CCACAGATAACGTCCAACCCAGTGGTTTTTTCGGTCTGGTGCGTGGTCGTATGAACCTTTTGGGCAAGCAATTTGCACTGACAAGCGGTGCAATCACTCTGTCGGGTTCTTTTGATCCACGTATTCAGATAGAGGCGACCACGACATCAGGCGAGTATCAGACCACGATTGTTGTCTCAGGCCTCGTATCCGATCCAGAGATTTCGTTTAGATCTGTACCAGAGTTGCCAGAGGAAGAGGTTTTCGCCCAATTACTGTTTGGAAAAGGTATTCAACAAATTTCGCCATTTCAGGCACTTCAGTTGGCGAGCGCTCTTCGAGAGTTGTCTGGGAAACGTGTCCCTAGCTTTGTCAGGTCGATCCGTCGCAATCTAGCACTGGATGATTTCAACATAAATGTTGATGAGGATGGCAGCGCGCAGGTGACCGCAGGCAAATATGTATCTGAAAACGTTTATACAGATGTGACAATCGCAGAAGATGGTAAATCAGAGGTGACGATCAATCTGGATGTAAACAAAAATATAACCGTCAGAGGTGCCGTTTCCGAAAGCGGAAACAGCAGCATTGGTGTATTTTTTGAGAAA
This sequence comes from uncultured Amylibacter sp., assembly GCA_937944065.1. Classification (GTDB taxonomy): domain Bacteria; phylum Pseudomonadota; class Alphaproteobacteria; order Rhodobacterales; family Rhodobacteraceae; genus Amylibacter. Next base: position 588 of record CALDZS010000195.1, read on the forward strand.
GATTATTAGATAACAAAGCTATAGTTACGCATCGTCATCGATGTAATCCTCCATTGGTGGGCAAGCACAGATAAGGTTGCGGTCACCATAGGCGTTATCCACTCGATTTACGGGCGCCCAATATTTATCCACTTTGAACGATCCCGGCGGGAAGCAACCTTGTTCGCGGCTGTAAGGCCGATCCCAATCACCTACCAAATCCTGCATGGTATGAGGTGCATTGCATAAAGGGTTGTTATCTTTCGGTAATTTTCCATCTTCAATGTCCTGCGCTTCTTGTCGAATAGCCAGCATTGCATCACAAAAACGGTCAAGTTCTGCCTTGGGCTCGGACTCTGTCGGTTCTATCATCAATGTCCCCGGTACAGGAAACGACATTGTTGGCGCGTGAAAACCGCAATCAACCAGCCGTTTGGCGATGTCTTCGACTGTGACACCACATTTCTCCTCTAACACGCGTGTGTCGACGATACATTCATGGGCAACGCGACCATTTGGGCCTTTGTACAGGATTTTATAGGCGCCCTCTAATCGCTTGGCGATGTAGTTCGCGTTCAAGATCGCAAACCGTGTGGCCTCGGTTATCCCTTCGCCACCCATCATCAAACAGTAAGCCCAAGAAATTGGCAGAATGCTGGGCGAGCCATAAGGTGCTGCCGAAACTGCGCCTTCGGTTCCACCAGTTAAAAAATGACCCGGTAGATGGTCGATTAGATGCTTCTTAACGCCGATAGGGCCCATTCCTGGCCCGCCGCCGCCATGCGGGATACAAAATGTTTTGTGTAGGTTTAGATGGCTTACATCGCCGCCGATATCACCGGGTTTGGACAATCCAACCATCGCATTCATGTTGGCGCCATCAATATAGACTTGCCCGCCGTGGTCATGGGTTATTTTGCAAACTTCTTTGACGCCTTCTTCGAACACGCCATGCGTGGACGGGTAGGTGATCATACAAGCCGCCAAGTTTTCTGAATGCAGTTCAGCTTTTGCCTTGAAATCCTCTAAATCAATGTCGCCATTGCTTGAAGATTTAACAACCACAACCTTGTAGCCAACCATTTGCGCACTGGCAGGGTTGGTACCATGTGCCGAGGTCGGGATTAGACAGATGTTACGATGCTCGTCCCCGTTGGCACGGTGATAGGCCGATATGGTCAAAAGACCCGCATACTCGCCCTGCGCGCCAGAATTGGGCTGCATTGAAATCGCATCATATCCAGTAATTTCGCACAACTTTTGTGAGAGATCGTCGATCAGGTACGTGTACCCACCCGCTTGGTCTATAGGTGCATAGGGATGCATGTTGGCGAACCCGTATGACGTAACGGGGATCATTTCGGCGGCCGAGTTCAGCTTCATTGTACATGACCCCAATGGGATCATTGCGCGATCTAATGCCAAATCGCGGTCTGCTAAGCGGCGCATGTACCGTGTCATCTCGGCTTCGGAACGGTTCATGTGGAAAATCGGGTGGGTCATAAACTCTGATGCTCGCGCCATTCCGTCTGGCATGCGAAAGTTTGCGTCAGCAGGACACTCGTTCGGGTCCAATCCGAACGCACGCCAAACAGCGTTCAAAGTTTTTTCAGATGATGCTTCGTCTAACGTTATGCCGACGCGATCCTTGCCAACGACGCGGAAATTCACATTGGCCATCAGCGCCGACTTCATCACCACTTTTTGCAATTGTCCGACATTAACGGTGATTGTGTCAAAGAACTGATCAGGTTCAATTTTGAAGCCCATCTTCTCAATACCCGCAGCCATCCGCGCGGTCATCATGTGAACACGCTGAGCAATCGCTTTCAGACCGTCGGGGCCATGGAAAACGCCATACATTGAGGCCATAACAGCCAACAAGGCTTGGGCGGTACACACATTCGACGTCGCCTTTTCACGGCGGATATGCTGTTCCCGGGTTTGCAGCGATAGTCGGAGCGCCTTGTTGCCTTGCGCGTCAATTGACACGCCAATCAAACGGCCTGGCATTGATCTTTGATAAGCCGTTTTTGTGGCCATATAAGCCGCGTGCGGTCCGCCATATCCCATCGGAACACCAAACCGCTGTGTGGAACCAACTGCGATGTCAGCGCCCATAGCCCCCGGTTCTTTCAACAACGTCAATGACAAGGGGTCGGCAGAGATGATGCCAATCGCCTTGTTTTCATGCAGGGCGGTGATCTTGTCGGTAAAATCGCGGATGTGGCCAAAGGTGCCTGGATATTGAAAAATAGCACCAAACACTTTGGTCGGGTCAAGGTCATCTGGTGATCCCACTATCACCTCTATATTCAAAGGTTTAGCGCGCGTTTTGATAACTTCGATATTCTGCGGATGGCAATGTTCATCGACAAAAAATGCCATAGCTTTTGATTTTGCAACTCGTTGGCCCATGGTCATTGCTTCGGCACAGGCTGTGGATTCATCCAACAGCGACGCGTTTGAAATCTCCATGCCGGTCAGATCAGTAATCATCGTTTGGAAGTTCAACAATGCTTCTAGACGTCCCTGACTGATCTCTGGCTGATAGGGGGTGTAGGCAGTATACCAAGCTGGGTTTTCAAGAATATTGCGCTGAATCGCAGGCGGCGTAACAGTACCGTGATATCCTTGACCAATTAGGCTCATGTTAACACGGTTCATTCGGCTGATATCGCGCATTCGAGATAGCATTTGTCGTTCTGTCATCGCGGGCCAGTTCAACGGTGTTTCTTGGCGAATGTTTGATGGAATTGTTTGATCTATTAGATCATCCAATGAGCTTGCTTCGACCACTTGCAGCATTTCATCACGTTCTTTGGGTGATGGCCCAATATGACGTCTGTTGGCAAAGTCATACGGTTCATAGTCGGTTAATTTATAGCTCATCATTCGCCCCTATAGATTTAAGAAATCAATTCTTTGTATGCGTCTTCGTCCAAAAGCCCATCCAGCTCGCCATCGTCTTTCAACTTCATCTTGAAAAACCATGCAGTGCCAAGCGGGTCTTCGTTCACTAGGGCGGGGTTCTCGATAAGTATTGAATTAACTTCGATGATTTCTCCATCCAAGGGCGCTAATATATCAGATGCGGCTTTGACACTTTCGATCACCACAACATCATCGTCTTTGCTTACGTCAATCGGCGTCTCTGGCAATTCAACAAACACAATCTCGCCCAATGCTTCGGTCGCGTGTTCGGTGATGCCGACAACGACGATACCATCTTCAAGGCGAAGCCACTCGTGCTCTTCTGTATATTTCATTTCTGTCTCCTGATTAACGTTTGAAATTTGCTGGGGTGAATGGCAGAGCTACGACACGCGCACTCATGCGCTTGCCGCGTACCTCTGCAAATACTTCTTGATCAACTTTGGCCAAATCTTGGGGCAGATAGCCCATCGATACGGGGCCCTCGACTGTTGGACCGAACCCGCCAGATGTAATTATGCCAATTGAATTATCACTTGTGCCATCAGCGAAAAGTTGGGTTCCGTCGCGCATGGGGGCACGGCCATCGGGACGCAAGCCAACGCGTCGTCTTGGCGCACCATTCTCTATATGATCTAAGATTTTTTCAGCGCCCGGGAATCCACCAGCCCGAGCGCCACCATTTCGTCGAACTTTTTGAATTGCCCATGTCAGATTGGCCTCAATCGGAGTTGTTTCTACATCAATGTCGTTTCCATACAGACACAAGCCAGCCTCGAGCCGAAGGCTGTCGCGCGCACCCAATCCAATAGGCTCCACCGCATCAAGTGCCAGCAGGGCTTTGGTCAATTCCTCAACATGTGATGTTGGAACGGAAATTTCATAACCGTCTTCGCCTGTATAGCCAGAACGCGACACCCAACAGTCAACGCCCATTAAATTGACATTAGCAACATCCATAAATTTCATCTCGGACGTGGCATTTGTTAGAGTTGCCATCGCATCTTGTGCTGCAGGGCCTTGCAGCGCAATGAGTGCGCGATCTTCAAGTTCTTCAACCGTGCAAGTATCAGATAAATGTGTGCGCATGTGTGCGATGTCGGCCTGCTTGCAAGCCGCATTGACCACTAAAAATAGGTGGTCGCCCCTATTTGCGATCATCAAATCATCAAGTATTCCACCGTTTTCGTTAGTGAAATAGGCATAACGTTGTCGGTCGACGCCAAGCCCAAGGATGTCCATCGGAACCAAACCTTCTAGTGCCAGCGCCGCGTCAGCTTGAGTGCCAGACTTGGCACGAACGATCACTTGGCCCATATGGCTAACGTCGAACAGGCCAGCATGGGTTCGAGTTTGAACATGCTCTTTCATGACGCCAAGCGGGTATTGGACCGGCATTAAGTAGCCTGTGAACGGAACCATTTTTGCACCAAGGGTTTCGTGCAAATCGAAGAGGGGTGTTTTTTTAAGATCGGTCATTGCCATCCAGTTCCGATTGTTATCAAAGTCAGCCAGATATCATAGTTTCCTATAGGAAACACAATCTTTAGCGGAATGCAACGAAGTTTTTTTCAAAACATAGAACTCGGCCACCGATTAATATGCTTGATCAGAAAACATCTGAAAGCACACTAAATCTGGCAGCAATGCATTAGAGGATTTAAATTCCAAATATGGGTTGTAGCAACCGCGGTAGCATTGACTTGAATATCAAGTTATCGCTGGTCGAAGCCAAGCAAATACAAGCTTCGCCGTGCATCGCAATAGGTTGGTGTTCCAAATCTCCGTCAGCAACCTCGACGTCGCCCACGTGGAACTCTCCTGTTTTATCACCAAATGCGCCTTGCAAAACCAGCGTAAGCTCTTGGCCCTTGTGGCTATGCTCTGGTACCGGTTTTCCGCCCTCGATATACAGCAATCGGACCGAGCTTTTCTTGTCACGTGCGATGATATGTTGCCGAATACCTGGGCCCAAAGACTTCCATGCCGGCTGCTTTCCGTTCAAGGCTTCCATGACTGGTTGCGGCAACGGACCGCTTGCTTTGACGCGCGGTTGCGCGACCGAGGTGTGTATGGCTTTCAAAATAGTGTCTTCTAAGTCTGGCGAAGGCTCTTGCGCAATCTCTTCTTGCAACAAAGCACCACCAAGAACGTCAAATGTATCAATCTCTGCCCTGCAAGAATCGCATAGCGAAACATGGGATGCGACGACCAAAGACGTGGCATAATCAAGGTGACCGTTTGAATAGTCGGCCAGCATTTCGGGTGCGATGTGGTGATCAATTTGTTTCATGTTTTACTCAATTCATAGCGAAGTTTTTCCAGCCCAAGGCGGATGCGTGATTTTATTGTACCAAGGGGCAAGCCCGTCAGTTCTTGGATTTCGGAATGCGACATCTCGCCCAAAAATGCTTTTTCAATGATGTCACGTTGATCGGCGTTCATCTGCGACAGCGCAGTTTGCAGTTCTGCAATGTCATCTTGTAGCGAAAGAATGTCTTCGGCGTCTGGATCTTGCGTTTCGGTTAATATCTCAATGTCAGCAGGTAGCGGGCGTTTGTCCCCACGGAACCGATCTATCATTTTGTTCCGAGCAATCTGAAAGATCCAAGCGGCGGCATTAGCACGGGCGGGATCAAACTGATGAGCCTTTTGCCAAATGGTCACAAATGTTTCTTGCAGTACCTCTTCGGCTGCATCACGTGTCATGCCGCGCTTTTGTAGATGACCCAATAATTTGGGCGCCAAGCTTCGATATAGCTTACGAAAAACCAGTTCGTCGCGGTGATCGCGAACTTTGATCAAGTACAGCGTTGCTTCGTCGCGCTTAGTTTCTACCATTTTCTCCACAATCCGAAAGTTACCTGTAGTATTGCCACGAATTGCCTTGCCCTTCAACGCTTTCGACACACGTTTCGGACGAAGCGCGATCGGGGCAGGCGGCGGAGATTTTAAAGCTACTGTACACATTTCATATCAGTTACGAGAGCGTATAACTTTTGGATCACATTTAATTTTGATCCAATTGCGTGGCTGTGCCGTAGTTGCGGTAAGGGGAATATAAATATGAATAAGTACATAACTTTAAACGCACCTTCAAAGATCGCAGTGATCGGTGCAGGCATCTCGGGTTTGGCCACAGCCTATCAATTGGCGAGCTCGTCTCAGGTAACCGTTTTCGAGGCGGATAACCGCTTTGGTGGCCACGCCCGCACTGTGGTGGCGGGCAAAAACGGTGATCAGCCCGTTGATACGGGGTTTATCGTGTTTAATTACGCCAACTATCCACATCTCACGCGTATGTTTAGAGATCTGGGTGTACCTGTCGAAAAATCCAACATGAGCTTTGGCGCGACTGTAGCGAATGGCAAAGTTGAATATGCGCTTAGCAGCTTAAACGCTTTATTCGCGCAGCGGCGAAATCTGCTGAACCCGAAAATGTATCGCTTAGTCCGTGATATTTTCAAATTTGGAAAGCTGGCAGAGAAGACGGCCACCGACGATATGTCGATGGGCGAGTTGATAAAGATACTTGGCCTGAGCGATTGGTTTGTGAACTACTATCTATTG
>CALDZS010000196.1 GCA_937944065.1 uncultured Amylibacter sp.
AAAGAGAACGCGCCTAATGCATTTGATTTGACCAAGGTGGCACCCGCTTATGACGCGTCGAAAAAACAGTTTCTGGCAGAGCTTTCGGCAGAGGTGGGCATCACTATGTAGCGCCCAGATAGTCCTTTATCAATGTCATGAATTCACGGGGTGCTTCGGCGTGAACCCAGTGCCCGGCATTCGGGATGGTGACAATGCTTGAATTGGGAAAATGGGTAGCGATTAACGGTTCAGATACAGCGTCGATGTAATCAGAATTCCCACCCCGAACAAAAACCGTATCTCCATCGAACACACCGTCAGTGTCTGGAAACCCAACGATTGCCGGCATATTCTTGGCAAGGGCGTCTAGATTCAATGACCAAGTGTTGCCGCTTGCGTCGATATTCAGGCTTTGCAACAAAAACGCACGCACCATTGGATCGTCGATTTTGTCCGCCATGATCACGTCGGCCTCTGATCTCCGAGTTATTGCGTCCAGCGGCACAGATTGCATCACCTCGATATTCGAGATTTGCGAATGGCGATATGCGATTGGCGCGATATCGGCCACCACCAAACGGTTGATTAGCTCTGGTCGGTCGAACGCCAAAATCATCCCTGCTTTGCCACCCATAGAGTGCCCCAACAAATCGACGGGCCCGCCCAGATGCTCGATAACCTGTGCCAGATCAATCGCCAAAGCGACATAACTGTTGTCGTCATCCCAAAAACTGTCGCCGTGATTGCGCAGATCAACGGTAATGACGCGTCGCGCCGTCGACAAATGTTTGGCAATCGCGCGCCAGTTGCGGCCCGCGCCAAATAGCCCGTGAACAATCACAAGATCGGATTGGTCAGACGCTTCGCCGTATGCTTGATAGTTTAACAACATATTATATCAAAAACTCCGCTAGGATTTCATCATCGGTTATATCTTGAAAAGAAAACCCTGCGTCCTGCATGCGTCCAGTAAGCGCATCAAACCCATCGGCAGTTTTGCTTTCGACGCCCAACAAAATTGATCCGAAATTGCGGGCAGATTTTTTCAAATACTCAAACCTGGCGATGTCGTCGTCTGGGCCTAATAGGTTAAGGAAATCCTTCAAGGCACCAGGGCGTTGCGGCATTCGCAAGATGAAGTATTTCTTTAACCCTTCAAACCGCATGGCGCGTTCTTTGATGTCGGGTAACCGTTCAAAATCAAAGTTCCCACCAGACGCGATACAAACGACCGTTTTGCCTTTGATCTGATCACGCAGATCCTTCAGCGCATCAATGGCAAGCGCACCTGCGGGTTCCAAAACAATCCCTTCGATATTCAACAGCTCGCTAATGGTTGCACAAATTCGATCTTCTGGGATGCCCATAACATCATTGATGTTCACCGACTTTAGGATTTCGAAATTCGCGTCACCGATGCGCGCGACAGCAGCGCCGTCCACGAAATTATCGACTTGCGCCAAGGTGACCAAGGCCCCTGCCTCTAGTGCGCGAAACAGGCTGCGTCCGCCCATCGGTTCGGCCAGTTTGAAATGTGTATCGGTGTTTGCAAAATAACTGACCAAGCCTGACGATAATCCACCGCCACCAACAGGAACGATGATCATGTCGGGCGCATGGCCCAACTGATCAGTTATTTCCAATCCGACAGAAGCTTGGCCTTCGATCACGTCAACATGATCATAAGGGGGCAATATGCAGGCCCCAGTTTCTGCGGCATAAGTCTGCGCGGCGATCAATGTTTCGTCAAAATAATCGCCGGCTAGAGCGATTTCTACGGCATCACCACCAAAAACGCGGGTCTTTGTGATTTTCTGTTCGGGCGTCGTGACAGGCATATAAATACGCCCCTTCACACCGAAATGCTGACACGCATAGGCCACACCCTGTGCGTGGTTACCCGCAGAGGCACAGACGAATTGTTGTGTTGACTGGCGTGCCATTGCCTTACGCATGGTGTTGAAAGCACCGCGAATTTTATAGGACCGCACAGGCGACAAATCTTCACGCTTTAAGTAAATCTCGGCTTGATACTTGTCTGATAGATACGCGTTGCGTTGCAAGGGCGTTGCGGCAAACAAAGGGCGCATGTAGCGTGTGGCTTCCTCAACTCCTTTGTAAAAGTCAGTCATTTTCTTGTGTTTTCCACTGTTGAGGCCATCCAATAGTTAAAAATTCTTGTATTATGGCAGTTTTGTTCTATTAACGCCCTTGGAGTCGGGAGTTCCGAGTATGTTTTATCGTCACTTGGCATACATATTGTTTGCCGTATCTTTCTTGTTTGCTACGAATGTTTCTGCGCAGCCTAGCGAAGACCTAAAGATTGCAACAATCGAGCGCAAACCTTTTTCTTTCAAGCAGGATGGTGAATGGACTGGGTTTTCAGTCGAACTATGGAGTTTGATCGCTAACAGCCAAGATGTCTCGTTCGAGTTCATTGAGATGCAATCGTTCAAAGAAATGTTATCCGCAGTTGAAGAAAAAAACGTGGATATTGCCGTTGCGAATATCTCTGTGACGGCGTCGCGAGAGAAAGTAATGGACTTTTCACGCCCCATTTTTGATTCTGGTTTGACGATTTTGGCACGTGCGGATCAAGCGCCGTCAATTATAGATGCTTTTCTGAAACCACAACTACTCAGTTGGATTGCTGGGGCAATATTATTGTTCATGACTGCAGGATTTTTGATTTCATTGCTTGAACGCGGCAATGTGCATTTTAAAGACCGTGGTCGATACGACTCGTTTCGCGAGGGTGTTTGGTGGGCCGTCAGCGTTGTGACCAATGCCAGCTTCACGATCTTTACCCCGTTTTCTGCCTTCGGGCGGGCGTTATCCTATGGCTTGATCTTGGCTGGCTTGTTCGTTGTGTCTGCGTTTGTGGCACAGATAACGGCGTCATTGACGGTGGAAGGATTGCGGTCGCAGATCACTGGCCTGTCAGATCTAAACGATAAAAACGTGGCAACAACTGCAGGATCGACCGCATCGCGGTTTATGCAGAAACAAGCGATCTTGCACGACACATACGACACGTTAGATCAGCTTTATGTAGCCTTAGAACAAGAGCAGATTGATGCAATTGTCCATGACGCGCCTTTGCTGGCGTATTATTCTGCGACCGAAGGTAGAGGCAAGTTTGCGTTGCAGGGTGGGGTTTTTCAGCCTGAGAAATACGGGTTTGCCTTGCCGCAGTTTTCGCAAAGGACTGAGATCATCAATCAAGAGGTTCTGCGCCTAAAGGAAACAGGCGAGTACGCAGATCTGGTGCGTAAGTGGTTTGGTAACACATATCGCTAACGCTAGGGCTTGCCCCTATCTGGCAAAGGCAATAAACCGCGCTTAACCTCGTTTTCTTGCCCAAAGGATTTCCCCTATGTCCGCCCCAAAAAAAGTTGTTCTTGCCTATTCAGGTGGTCTTGACACCTCGATCATATTGAAATGGTTGCAAACTGAATATGGCTGCGAGGTTGTGACCTTTACCGCTGATTTGGGTCAGGGCGAGGAGCTGGAACCAGCCCGCGCCAAGGCTGAATTGATGGGTATCCCAGCCGAGAATATTCACATCGAAGATGTCCGCGAAGAGTTTGTGCGTGATTTCGTGTTCCCGATGTTCCGCGCGAATGCGGTTTATGAAGGCTTGTATTTGTTGGGTACGTCGATTGCACGCCCGCTGATTTCCAAACGGTTGGTTGAAATTGCTGCCGAATGCGGCGCCGATGCGGTGGCACACGGGGCAACAGGCAAAGGCAATGATCAGGTGCGGTTCGAGTTGAGCGCCTATGCGTTAAATCCAGATATCAAAGTGATTGCACCATGGCGCGAATGGGATTTGTCGTCGCGCACGAAACTGTTGAAGTTTGCCGAAGAAAATCAAATCCCAATTGCCAAAGACAAGCGTGGCGAAGCCCCGTTTTCTGTTGATGCCAACCTGTTGCACACATCCAGTGAAGGCAAGGTACTGGAAGATCCAGCCGTCGAAGCACCAGATTATGTCTATCAACGCACAGTTCACCCAGAGGATGCGCCGAACAAGGCTGAATTCATCGAAATCACTTATGCCAAGGGTGATCCAGTTGCGTTGGACGGCAAAGCCCTCAGCCCAGCTGAGATGTTAACAGCGTTAAACGAGCTGGGTGGTGCACACGGTATCGGTCGCCTCGATTTGGTTGAGGGCCGTTTTGTTGGCATGAAATCGCGTGGCATCTATGAGACGCCAGGTGGAACAATCATGCTCGAGGCGCATCGAGGTATCGAAAGCATCACGCTGGATCGAGGTGCTGCGCATCTAAAAGACGAATTGATGCCAAAATATGCAGAGCTGATCTACAACGGGTTCTGGTATTCACCAGAGCGTGAAATGTTGCAAGCCATGATCGATCACAGCCAAGAGCATGTGAACGGTACAGTGCGTTTGAAACTCTACAAAGGGTCGGTTCAAACCGTCGGCCGCTGGTCAGAAGATAGCTTGTATTCCGAAGCGCATGTTACATTCGAAGATGACGCTGGCGCATACGATCAAAAAGACGCGGCTGGTTTCATCAAGATCAACGCCTTGCGTTTGAAACTGCTGGCCGCCAGAAACAAACGTCGCAGCTCGTAAACTTCAACTGATCTTAAACGCGCTAAGCCGTTCAAACGCCGGCAGCGCAGCCTCCAAAATGGGTTGATGCGCCTGCGATAGCTTTGGCAATGGCCCTTCTGCACCGGCAAATCCCGTACTTTTCCAAACTGCAGGATACCAGTGTTTCGCCCAAACACCGTCACTGGCGTGCCCACCTGCAGGCCAGCGCAGCATCTGTGGTTGAAAATTTAGTCCAATCGCCGCGCAAAGTTTCGGGATCAAGTCGGCAGGATTGGCGCGTATGTCTGAACTGTCGATCACCACGGGCGCGGTGCCAGTGGCGTTGGCGACCTGATCAAATAATGCGGCCTGTTCAAGTGCGCCGATATCGCTTAGCCGCGGATTTTCGAGTTTGGCGTGATAGCTGGCAATGACGCGCGCGGGATGGCGGATCAAAAAGACGTTCACGCAATCTTTCATAAAGCTGCGATCAATACCGTCCACCATGTGTTGACACATATGTTTTTGATACCAAACCGACGCGCTGCTTGGGATGTCGCTGCTGCACTCTGCGGCAACGCGGTCTGGGTCGGTTTCATGTGCCGCTAAGATTTCTGCACGCATTGGATGATCCAAACCCGTTAAGGCCAAATAGGGCGCATAGAACGGTTCATCCC
>CALDZS010000197.1 GCA_937944065.1 uncultured Amylibacter sp.
GACTTTCATCGAACAAAAACTCTTTGAGATACCCCACCACATGACGCGGCATTCCGCGCACCATAATCTGGTCGTTCTTGCCGGACATGCCCAACTCTTTATCCTCGGTCAAGCTTTCCCAAAGGGAAATATCATCGCGCAATTCTGAACGATTTTGATCAAAAACCGCCATCGCCAAATTGGCACCAAGTTTCACAGTGCCGCTGTCGGGTTCTGTCTTTTTTGTTAGCATATTCAGAACTGTCGTCTTGCCGACACCGTTCGGGCCAACAAGTGCGATCCGTTCACCGCGCGCGATCCGAATAGAGAACGGGTTCAAGATCGGACGATCCCCAAAAGCCTTGGCAATATCAACCGCTTCGACCACCAACTTTCCAGACTTTGGCCCTGCATCCAGCGCCATCGCCGCAGCACCTTGGCGTTTGATTTGGCTTGATTTTTCGTCACGCAAATCATGCAAGCGACGCACGCGGCCTTGGTTGCGTTTGCGGCGCGCAGAGATGCCTTCCACGGCCCAACGCGCTTCTGCTTTGATCAGGCGGTTTAGCTTGTGACGTTGTTGGTCTTCTTCTTCAAAGACCTTATCACGCCAATCTTCAAACGCCTCGAACCCTTTGGGGTGGTTGCGCACGACGCCGCGATCTACCCACAGGGTACCACGCGTCAAATTGCGCAAGAATGCGCGGTCATGCGAGATGAGAACAAAGGCTTGTTTCGTTTGTTTTAAATGCGCCTCAAGCCATTCAATAGCTTGGATATCCATGTGATTTGTTGGCTCGTCCAGCAGCATCAAATCAGGTTCTTCGGCCACAATTTTACACAAGGCTGCGCGGCGGCGTTCACCGCCAGATGCAGTTTCTGGTGTGGTATCCAAGTTCAACTTCAACCCTTCAGCGACCATCTCGGCGCGGTAATAATCCGCTTCATCCAGATCAGCACGCGCATAATCACCCAAGGTTTCATATCCCGACAGCTCTGGATGTTGATCCATATAGGCGACGGTTTTTCTGGGGCGCAGGAACCTATCACCATCATCAGGTTCGACCAGCCCTGCCATCACCTTCATCAAGGTCGACTTCCCCGACCCATTGCGTCCAACCAAACACAGGCGCGCGCCTTCGTTGATAGACACGGAAAGCCCCGCAAAAAGCGGGTCACCACCAAAGCGAAGGTGGACATCTGAAAGGGTCAAAATAGGTGCTGTACTCATGCCCCGTCTAATCACCGATCATCACAGTGGCGTCAAGCACCAAGCGCCAGTGCAAAAATTCAGTATTTCGCACGCCCAACGCTTGCCACCCTTGCATCAGATGCGTAGAACCGATTGACGATAATTCTTAACCAATAGGTTCTCATATGCTGTCTGCCATGCGCTCGGGTAAATATAGATATTTCTTCTACGGTCTTCTTGGCCTGTTGGCCCTTGGCTTGATCGGCATCGGTTCTGGTGGCGTTGGGTCCGGATCAGTCCGTTCCATCGGTAAAGTTGGCGACCAAAGCATCCCGGTGTCGACATATGTTCAAACCATGCAATCAACATTGCAAGGTGCAGCGGCACAAATAGGGCGACCACTGTCACCCGCCGAAATCCAAAACTTTGGCATTGAACGCAATGTTCTGAACGCCGTGATCAGCAGCGCCGCATTGGACAACGAGGCGAAACGCCTAGGCCTGTCTGTTGGCGATGATGCGGTGGCAGAGGCCATTCGGTCCACCCCTGCTTATCAAGGCATTACAGGTACTTTCGATAAAGAGGCGTATGATTTCGCGCTAGAGCGTGCTCGGGTGACTGCGGCAGATAATGAAAATTCGATCCGTGAGATTGCAACACGTGGATTGTTGGAACGCGCTGTGGGAACAGGGTATGGTGGTTCTGATGGCCACGCCAGTATCTTTGTGAAATTTGCCAACGAAACGCGTGACATCGACTGGGCTGCCATCAATGTGGATGATTTGCCGGGCGATATACCTGCGCCAACCGATGCGGATCTGCAAAAGTTTTACAAAGATAATCCTGATCAATTCACTTCCCCCGAAACCAAAGAGATTACATATGCGTTGTTGACGCCAGACATGGTGATCGAAGATATTGAAATCGACGACGCATTGTTGCGCCAAGACTATGACGCGCAAGCATCGCGTTTTTCTGAACCAGAGCGGCGCATCGTTGACCGCATCGTGTTTGGCGATATGGCGCAAGCAACTGATGCGCGCAACCGACTGGACGCTGAAACTGTCACTTACGAAGACTTGATCGCAGAACGTGGTTTGACCGAAGAAGACGTTGATTTGGGCGAAGTCGAACAATCGGGATTAAGCACTGAAGCAGCCAAATTGCTGTTCGCACAGCAAGAGCCTGGCATATATGGCCCAGTACAAAGTGATTTGGGCCCTGCCGTATATCGCATCAACGCCGTACTGGATGCGGTGAACACATCTTTCGAAGAAGCGCGCGATGAACTGTTTGGCGAAGCGGTGGCAGAAGAAGCGAACCTAGTGATCGCAGAACTGGTGGAAACCCTCGACGATAAACTGGCAGCAGGCGACACGTTGGAAATCTTGGCCGAGGACACCGAACTGACGCTAGAGACAATCTCGTTCAATGTCGATTCTGAAAACGACATTGCCAGCTACGCCGAATTCCGTGCGGCGGCCAGTGCAGCCAAGATTGGTGATTTTGAAAAAGTAGAGGACCTGTCCGATGGCGGCATCTTTGTTTTGCGTGTCGATGCGATCAAACCAGCAGCCTTGATGCCATTTGACGTCGTGAAAGAAAAAGTAACGGCTGGTTGGACCGAAGCACAAAAGTTGGTGGCATTGTCCGAGCGCGCAACCGAAATTGTAAAAGGCTTGACCGAAGGTAAGTCCTTTGCCGATTTGGGTGTCGAGGGTGAAAACAATCCCGGTGCCAGTCGCAACCTAAACACCAATGGATTGCCTAATGACGCAAAACTGATGGCCTTTGATATCGACGTGGGCACTGCGGTGCAAAAACAGGTGGATGATACAATATACGTTATCAAACTGAATGGCGTCACCGAGGCTGACATCAACAGTGAAGATAATAAGATTTTGATGGAAAGCCTGAAAGCACAGCTCACCACCCAAACAGCAGCAGATGTAGTGACGTTGTTCTCTGACGCTGTGCGTGCCGAGGCTGGTGTCACCTTGAACCAAGCTGCCATCAACTCTTTGAACTCTCAGATCACGTCATACTAATGGCAATCCAACCTGCGTTTTCAGATTTTGAAACTGTCCATGCGACGGGAACAAATCAAGTTGTCTATTCCCGCATCGTGGCGGATTTAGAAACACCTGTCAGCCTGCTGCTAAAGCTAACCCAAGCCCGCAAGAATTGTTTTTTGCTGGAATCGGTTACGGGCGGAGAGGTGCGCGGACGCTACTCGGTGATTGGCATGTCCCCCGATCTGGTTTGGGAAACTGGCGCTGATGGCGTTCGGATCAATCGATCTGCCTTGATTGACGAGACGAGTTTCACCCCGTCCAGTGACGATCCTTTGACATCCCTGCGCGGATTGATCGAGGAAAGCCACATTGAATTGCCAACCGACCTACCCCGCATGGCAGCTGGCCTGTTTGGGTATCTTGGTTATGACATGATCCGCCATGTGGAAACGCTGCCCAACGTGAACCCTGATCCATTGGAACTACCAGACGCGGTCATGATGCGCCCTACTGTCGTGGTTGTGATCGATGGTGTGAAGGGAGAGATTACCTTTGTCAGCCCTGTTTGGGCCGTGAACGGTCTGTCAGCCAAAGCGGCGTATGCACAAGCATCCGAACGGCTGTCAGCAGCCTTACGTGATCTGGGTCGCCCCGTAGTCGAAGATACCTACGCATCTGATCTGGCCGACGCCGTTGGAACGCCCGTATCTAACATGACCAAGGAAGAATATTTTGGGGTCGTGGCAAAAGCCAAAGAATACATCAAAGCTGGTGACATTTTTCAAGTGGTGCCATCGCAACGCTGGACGCTGGATTTCAAACTGCCTCCGTTTTCGTTGTACCGTGCGCTGCGCCGCACAAACCCCTCGCCCTATATGTTCTTTTTTAACTTTGGCGACTTTCAAGTGATTGGTGCCAGCCCCGAAATTTTGGTGCGTGTCGAAGATACCGAAGTCACAATTCGCCCGATCGCAGGAACACGTCCACGCGGCAAAACCGCGGCAGAAGACAAGGCATTAGAACTTGACTTGCTTGCGGATCAAAAGGAGCTGGCGGAACATTTGATGCTGCTGGATCTTGGCCGCAATGACGTCGGTCGTGTTGCCAAAGTGGGCACCGTGAACCCAAACGAACAATTCATCATAGAACGCTACAGCCACGTTATGCATATCGTATCCAATGTGGTCGGAGAGCTGTCTGAGGACCATGATGCATTATCCGCGTTGCTGGCAGGTCTGCCAGCAGGTACCGTATCGGGCGCGCCAAAGGTTCGCGCGATGGAAGTGATTGACGAATTGGAGCCTGAAAAACGCGGTGTATACGGCGGCGGTGTTGGCTATTTCAGCGCGATGGGCGACATGGATATATGCATTGCTTTGCGTACCGCCGTTATTAAAGCGGAAAAGCTGTATGTTCAGGCGGGCGGCGGCGTGGTTTACGACAGTGATCCAGAATCAGAATTCCAAGAAACAGTCAATAAATCCAAGGCTCTACAACAAGCAGCTAAAGAAGCAGTGTTGTTTTCAAAATCGTCGGGAAATAGCTAACCTTCGGCAGCGCTATTAGCGTCGTTGCGCCCTAATCGCGGCAGATACCGGTGCTACCGTAATATTCGCGGCTTGTGCACCGTTCAGCCAATCCTGCACAGCCTTCAGCGTTTCCTTCGTTGCAGTCCCCATCACAATGGCACTGCCCTCTTGGTTGGCTTCTAGCACAGCGCGGCTGAGGTACCGTTCGATTGTAGCTGGCTTTTCGCCATTACCATCCAAAATCCGAAACACGGTGCCTGATGGCACCTTGCGTTTTGCGGCCTCGCGCGGTGTGCTATCCAGTCCGCGCTTATAGGACAAAACTGCATGTCCCGTTTCCGAGAACTTATCTAGCACAGCCGTCTGAGCGGCGCGTGTTTTTTGCAAGCTGCCTTTTGCATTATCTACAAACCCCACGGCCTTGGGAACATTTGCAATAAATCGGTCCAGACGCGCCGCCACAGCCAAATCATCTGGCTCATCAATCAACAGTTCCCCGCGAGGAGGGTTTTGAATTAACACTTCAAAACCTGCATTGTAATACTCTGCCGCTGCGCGTGCGACCAAAGCGCTATA
>CALDZS010000198.1 GCA_937944065.1 uncultured Amylibacter sp.
AAAGTAAATCACCTGCAACAGCAGATCGCCCAACTCGCCCTCAAGCTCTGCCATGTCGTCGCGCTCAATTGCGTCTGCGACTTCATACGCTTCTTCGATCGTATAGGGGGCGATGGATTTATAGTTTTGCTCGATATCCCATGGGCAGCCTGTGTCAGGATCGCGCAATCGAGCCATGATTTCCAATAGACGCGGCAACCCGCCGTCAGGATTAAGACACAGTTTCTGGCTGTCTTCGGGGGTCATACCAATACGGCGCTTATCGCCTGCTCTAGATCGGCGATAAGGTCATCCGCGTTTTCGATCCCGACCGAGATGCGCAGCAGGTTTGGCGCGACGCCGTAGTCTGATCCTTCGATGGTGATGCGATGCTCGATCAAGCTTTCTACGCCGCCAAGCGATGTGGCAGGCAAGAACAATTCGGTCTTAGATGCAATCTCGCGGCTTTGGTCTTGCGTTGCTTTGGGCAGGATCGACATCATGCCACCAAAGCCACGGGTCATTTGCCGTGTCGCGACGGCATGACCTGGATCGCCTGGAAGACCCGGATATTGAACACGTTCGATCAGCGGATGATCCGCGAAGTAAGTGGCGATTTTCATCGCGTTTTCACATGCTTTGTCCCAGCGTACATAAAGTGTCCGCATCCCGCGCATCAGCAACCATGCCTCGAACCCGGGCAGGGCAGTGCCTTGCAGTTTACGCACCTCGCGCAAGTCTTCCCACCTGGGATTTAAATCGTTGGTCGCCAAAAACCCTGCGGTCACATCAGAATGCCCGTTCAAGTATTTAGTGCCTGAGTGAAATACGAAATCTGCACCCAGCGACAATGCTTGGGTGGTCGGCGGTGGTGCGGTGGTGCTGTCCACAACCAACAATGCGTCACGTTTCAACGCGGCCACGCCCGCAATGTCGGTCACGGCCCATGTTGGGTTGGTAGGGGTTTCCACCCAAACCAGCGCAGTGTCGTCTTGCATCACGGCAGACAGGCTGTCCAAATCGGAGGGGGTGTATGTAGATAGTGTCAGCATACCTTTGTCAGCTTGGCGCTGCATCCAGACCAACACACCGAAATACATGTTTTCGGGCACGACTATATGCACGCCCATTGGCAGTGTCTCTAAAATCGCAACTGCGGCGGACAGGCCTGAATTAAATGCCATCGCGTCGGCAGATTGTTCTAAACCACACAGTACTTTTTCGACCTGAACACAATTTGGTGTGCCATAGCGCGAATACATATAGCCACGCAGATCGTAATTTTCATCCCGGGCAAAGGTGACGGCCGTGTGGATGGGGGCAATCACTGCACCTGTGACAGGGTCGATTTGACCAGCCGCTTGGGCCGCGATGGTTTCCGCCGAGAGTTTGTCGTTACGCTGGCTCATTATTTGCCGCGGTAAGGTTCGACATATTGCAGCGCCATGTCCCAAGGGAAGAAAATCCAAGTGTCTTGGCTGACTTCGGTGATATAACTGTCGACCTGAGGCAGGCCAGCAGGTTTCGCGTAAACGGTGGCGTAATGGGCGTTCGGTAGAACCGTGCGAACAAGTTCCAGTGTTTTACCGCTATCGACCAAATCATCAATGACCAACACGCCAGTACCGTCTTTCAACAGATCAAGGTCAGGTGATTTCAGGATCGCCGCACTGGTTTGATCTTGGTGGTCATATGATTTTACAGACACGGTATCTACCGTGCGGATATCCAGCTCGCGCGCGATAATCATTGCAGGCGCCATCCCGCCGCGGGTGATCGCCACAACCGCAGACCAACTGCCATCGTTCGGACCTTTTTCGTCCAACCGCCACGCCAATGCGCGGCTATCGCGGTGCAGTTGATCCCAGCTAACATGGAAGCCTTTTTCGTGTGGCAATGGTTCTGTGTTCATGTGCGTAACTTTCGATCTGATGAGTGTGAGTGCGCGTGCGCAATTCTATTTGCGGCCTGTAACCACGTCGATATCTGGCGCGTCCTCAGCCTTCATGCCGACAACATGATAACCTGCATCCACATGTAAATTCTCGCCTGTCACACCTGACGAAAGATCAGACAACAGATACATGGCTGATTTTCCAACCTCTGCTTGGGATACATTGCGGCGCAGGGGTGAATTCAGTTCGTTCCATTTCATGATATAGCGGAAATCGCCAATACCAGAGGCTGCTAGTGTTTTGATCGGTCCCGCAGACAGTGAATTTACGCGAATATTTTTTGGCCCCAAATCCATCGCCATGTATTTAACTGACGCCTCAAGTCCCGCTTTGGCAATCCCCATCACATTATAATGTGGCATCACCATTTCTGCGCCGTAGTATGTTAATGTCATCATTGATCCGCCGTCTGGCATCATCTTTTCGGCGCGCTGGGCGACAGCAGTGAATGAATACACAGAGATATCCATGGTCATGCGGAAGTTGGCAGCACTGGTATCAACATAGCGCCCGCGCAGTTCGTTTTTGTCCGAAAATCCGATGGCATGGACGACAAAATCCAACTTGCCCCATTTTTCTTTTAGGGTGGCGAATAGCTCGTCAATGGATCCGTCATTGGTGACGTCACATTCTAAGACTAAATCGCTGCCGATGCTTGCGGCCAACGGCTCTACACGTTTGCCCAAGGCCTCGCCTTGGTAAGAAAATGCGATCTCTGCGCCCTGTTCGTGGCAAGCTTGGGCAATGCCCCATGCGATTGACTGTTTGTTGGCGACCCCCATGATGAGCCCGCGTTTCCCTGCCATTAATCCTTGAGCCATGTTCATTCCTTGTGGGTTTGCCGAAAAGTTAATTAGTATCTGTTTAGAGCAAGCGCATTGTCGCATCAAGCAGTCTGCGCCCCGCATTCGATTTTCCCTTGCCGCGCCTTGAGGACAAGTTAACTTGCAAACCAAAGGAGACTATTATGACAGACCGAACCGGTATTTTTGCGGGTGATAACCCGTTCGAGTTGGCAAAAGCATGGTTGGCCGAAGCCAGCAAAATCGAGATCAACGACCCTAACGCCATGGCGTTGTCCACAGTAGATGTCGACGGGCTGCCGAATGCGCGGGTGGTTTTGTTGAAAGACATCTTGGATGACGGGTTTGTTTTCTACACGAATTATACCAGCCAAAAGGCATCAGAACTGGATGCTACTGGGAAAGCTGCGTTTGTAATTCATTGGAAAGGATTACGCCGTCAAATCCGTGTGCGTGGTACTGTTACAAAAAATGATGCCGCATCAGCAGATGCGTATTTCGCGTCACGATCCCCGGCCAGCCGAATTGGCGCGTGGGCGTCTGATCAATCTGCGGTGTTGGATAGCCGCGAAACATTAGAGTTGCGCGTTAAGCAAGCCGCAGAATCACATGGCGATAATCCTGCACGACCACCCCATTGGGGCGGGTACATGATTACTCCGTCGGAAATAGAGTTCTGGGCAGATGGTGCAAATCGACTGCATGATCGATTTAAGTGGACCCGAGGACAAGTAAAAGGACATTGGGACATCGTACGGCTCAACCCGTAGCGTAAAGATTAGCGTAAAAAATCACTAAATCGGCAAATAAATCCAAGTAGTTCCAAAAAGATGTTCATTTTTACGGCAATAGGCATTAACAGTTAAGAAGGCGATTTTTAAGATAAATTCGCCGTAACTAGGAAAAATGCAATGCCCGTTAATGTCGGAAAAATAAAATGGTTCGATAGTACCAAAGGTTTCGGCTTTGTTCTGGACGATGCGGGTGGTGATGATATTCTATTACATGCCAACGTGTTGCGTGACTATGGGCTTAGCTCTGTCATCGAAGGATCAGAGCTCGAAGTTGAAACAGTAGAAACCGAACGCGGTCGTCAAGTTGTGAAGATCATTTCATTGGAATTACCAGAAACACCTGTGGCGCAGCAGGCCGATTTCCCAATGCCAGATGTTGACGTATCTGGCCAACCATTAGAGCCGGGCCGTGTTAAATGGTTCGACAAAGCCAAGGGGTTTGGCTTTGTGAATATTTTCGGCTCTTCCGACGACATTTTCTTGCATGTAGAGGTTTTACGGTCATACGGTATGGCAGAACTTCAACAAGGCGAGGCGATCAGTGTCAAAGTATCAGATGGGCCGCGAGGCAAGATGGTTTTCGAAGTCCGCCCGTGGGATCATTCGAAATAGTATTCTGGCGATTGGTCTATATGCCTTTGCGCCTGGTATTGCCTATGCCAAATGTTCCCTCGATAAAGCACGCCTTATTTGGCAAGGTGGTTCCGCGACGTTTAAGGTTGAAGTACGTGATACCTTTGAAAGCCGCGCAGAAGGTTTGATGCACCGTGAAAGCCTGCCGAAATTTGCGGGCATGCTCTTTATATATGACAGGCCGCAGACAGTCGGTTTCTGGATGCGCAACACGCTAATCCCCCTAGATATGTTGTTTTTTGACGAAACTGGCACCTTGGTGCGTGTTCACGAAAATGCGGTACCGTTGGATGAAACCGTGATCAATGGCGGGACGAACATACAATATGTTCTTGAGGTTAATGCAGGACTGAGCAGTAAGCTGGGCATAAAAAAGGGTGCAAAGATGGAGCATCCTGACGTCGCGGCTGATTTTGCCGAATGGCCGTGCAAGTATATTGTAAGATAAAATTTATCTTAAGCACGATTAAGGCTTTCCATCTTTGTCGGACTTTTGTAAAGCAGGCCTCAGTCGGGGCGTGGCGCAGTCTGGTAGCGCACTTGTTTTGGGTACAAGGGGTCGTTGGTTCGAATCCAGCCGTCCCGACCATCGATGCGAAATCCCGCATCTCTTTATCTTCTTTGATTTGACGATTGCGCTTGTACTTAAGGCGTGTGGATATACTGTTATTGAGCGAACCAGTTTATTCTGTGACGCGGATTAGTTTAACGATTTAAAAGGACACCAATTAATATGTATCATAATTTTCTAAAGGCGTTTTTCATCTGTTCAAGTCTGACCGCGTGCGGCGGTAGCGGAGGTGGGGGAACAGGCAGTGATGTAACGCGAGCTGCCTTTCAAAATGTTCTTGACGATCTGGCATCGGAAGCAGACGCGAGCGGAGAAATTGATCTAACTAACGTGCGCGAAGTGCGGAGGCAAGAATTGCCCGCCACAGTTTCGTTCGATGGAATCATCGCGCTTGATGACGGGGTTACCGCAAACACAGTGGCGATGGGTAAACTTCATATCGATGTCAATGTCGCTAACGATAACGCTACCGGCTCTGCTACTGATTTTAAACAATATGAATATGCAGAAGGAACAACTCTTAATGACGCAACAGACATTTTGAACCTGCCGTTAAGCGATAGCTATTCAGGCCAATTAACGGTGCTCAATGGCAACCTGGTAGGTGATTCCACGTCTACCGGAATATCAGCTGATTTGGATGGCACCTTAACGCTGGTATCTTCAGGTGCGGAATATGTTGTGGAATCTGAAATCATCGGCGGGATTGGGCGCAAAACTGACGATCGTCTGGTGTTTGTTGGAGAGGCTTTTGGGACAATTGATGGTCCCAATGGTGTTTTCGTATTTGATGACTTTGATCCAAGCGCAGATTTCGATTCTGCTGTTGTCATCGCAACACAGTAAAACCTGCAACGTCACTTATTTAAAACACGACAGAGCATTGTCGCTGTCGTGTTTTGTTTGGTCCAGCTATAGCTTGTGTGCAGTCTGATAGCGTCAAGATCGGTTAATCGGGCGGCAGGAACCGCAATGATTCTAACTTAGAACGATCAACGCAACATACAACTGGAATGCATACGGTTAATTGAAACTCAGGGCAGTGTGCTGATTTATGGTCTAATCGGCACCAGAATCTTATCCACCTTTAATGACGTGTCTGTCAAAGCCATCGAATTTATTATTACACCAAAAAT
>CALDZS010000199.1 GCA_937944065.1 uncultured Amylibacter sp.
GTAAAACCCGCGATCAAAATTCACGCAATGAGAAGCCATGTTATAAATATCTTCGTTGCTGAATTTTTTCGAACCATCAAGATTATACCCATCGATTGCCTGAGAGTTTGCAGCGTGGAACGCGGTCAAAAGATTGCGCCCTGCGTTCGTTTGGTAATCAAAAGGAATGATCGTCAAGTGAGTCTTCACGTATGGGATATTGAACATCTGCTCAGCAAATTCACCAACAGCACTGCGCAAGTCATCAATCTTTCCGTTGCTTTTCATCGAACCCGATACATCGACAACCAAAGAAATCTCGATGTCAGTGTATTTCTGATCGACTGAAGCGCTGGCAAGAACGTTGAATTTGTCAAAACCATAAAGGCTTAGGAACAGATTAGGACTGTCGCGGCGCGCCCACCCCTGCACATCAAGGTTAGCGCTGTCCCAAGACGGTGACCCAATGCCCCAATTGGCATTGTCACTTTCGTTGCGACTAATGCCCGACTTTTCAAAGAAATCATCCATGATGTCTTCATCGTTCAAATCGGGATCGCTGTTGATGCTTGCGGCAAACAATGCCGAGTCCAAAACGTTTTGCAACTCTACCCGTTCGCTTTCAAGTCGTGCTATATCAACGGCCATGCCGCCGAACACGAATAGACAAACAAACAAGAACATGACGAAGAAGGTAATTGATCCTTCTTCTTCCCGAGCTTTCGGGGAAAGTTTCTTCACAAGGCTTTTCATACTAATATCCACTCTGCACATTGATTTGCATTAGGTAGTTACTGCGAGCGATACTGACAAGGGCAGCACCAAACACGCTTTTTTCGATTCTCTTAGTCAATATAATTATACTCAAATGTGGCGAAATTGGTTCGCCAGCCCGATTCTGGGGAATAAAGTTAATAAAATCAATAAAAATTAGGTAAGTATCTGTTTAACCGAAGAATTCATGGCAAAGATGTAGGCCATCCACCAGACTGTCCACTTCTTGTATGGTATTATATAACCCCATCGATGCTCTGGTAGTTGCACTGACTGACAAGTGATCCATCAAGGGTTGCGCACAGTGATGCCCTGCACGTACGGCAATTCCCCGCTGATCAAGCACAGTAGAGATGTCATGCGGATGCGCGGCACCATTCATTGTGAATGAGAAGATGGCACCTTTGGTCGCTGACTGGCCCTGAATATTCAACCAGTTCAAGGCACCCAGTTTCTCCGTCGCGTGATCTCTTAGCTCTCGCTCGTGCTTGGCGATTGCATCCATCCCGATGCCTTGCATGTAATCGATCGCTGCACCCAAGCCGATAATCTGCGCAATACCGGGTGTACCCGCTTCGAATTTATGGGGCGGATCGTTGTAGGTGATGACATCCCTACCCACTTCGCGGATCATATCGCCACCGCCCATAAACGGGCGCATCTCTGCCATACGTTCGGATCGAGCATACAGCGCACCAGATCCTGACGGGCCGTAAAGTTTGTGACCAGTGATTGCAAAGAAATCACAATCCATATCTTGAACATCCACTTTCATGTGCACGCTGGATTGCGATCCATCAATGACGGTAACCACACCTTTACGGCGCGCCTCATGGCAAATCGTTTTTACGTCAACGACTGTGCCCAATACGTTAGACATATGCGTCATGGCAATCATCTTGGTTTTGGGTCCAATTGCATCGATGACCTTTTGAGGGTCTATATCGCCGTTCGCGTCAGGCTCTATCCATTTTAATACGACCCCATGACGTTCACGTAAAAAATGCCACGGAACTATATTTGCGTGATGTTCCATCACCGACAAAATAATCTCGTCACCTGCCTTAAGGTTAGGAACGCCCCACGCGTAAGACACCAGATTAAACGCCTCTGTGGTGCCAGAGGTATAAAGAATTTCTTCTTCTTTTGCAGCATTCACAAACGTTCGAATTTTGCCCCTGACCGCCTCAAACTTGTCGGTGGCCAAGTTTGACAGGTAATGCAACCCTCTGTGAACATTGGCATATTCATTGCTGTAAAAGGTGCTGATCGTGTCTATGACGATCTTTGGCTTTTGTGCCGAAGCACCATTGTCCAAATAGACCAGCGGCTTGCCATTAACCTGTCTAGATAAGATTGGAAAATCTTGGCGTATCTTTTCAACATCATACATCAGCGGCCTCCAGTGCAGGAACATAGCCAACAGAAACGAGGATAGTTGCAAGAACCATACTCGCCGCAAATAACACGCCAAGGGTGGTCAAAAACACGAGGCCCGTATTCTGAAACCCGTGAATCTCGCTTATAAAGTTAACCAATAGATAAAACAGCAAACCAAATGACAGCATAAACACCAACACCCCGACTGACGGAACTGTCAACATCAAGACTGCTTGGGCGATCTGAACAAACAGCAGGATGAATTGCAGCCACAGCACTGCACCGATGGTATCCTTGACACTACCCGTGCCCCCGAACAGTTTCGCCGCCCCATGCGCCAGAAATATTATGACCAATGTAACAACCGCTTGGATCATAAACGAAACTATCGGCCCTGCATTCAGGGTGACAATCTGTTGATCATCGGGCAAAGGCGGCATTAGATAAATCACCACGTTCGAGATTATAACACCGACGATGGTGATCCCCAATATGGCTTGCACCAACAGAATTGGGGGCCAATTCAGTGACAAAAACTTTCGCAATCCGCCCCTTGGATCGCCTGGGGTTTTGGCCGCCCAGCGGATTAAATCTTGAATACTTGTCTGTGCCATCTAGGTTGGTCCCTTTGCTGGGGGAAATTCACTTTCAGCCAAGCCAGAGGCCCATTGCCAGCAAAAAACCAGTAACGTTAACGCGCTAAACGCAAGTGTAACCTTGGTGGAGGCGAATGCTGCCACTATCCCCAGAACCAATGTAAAGGGCACGGTGACCAATGCGGCCCAAAACAAAACGCGTCGCGCCTCGCCATAGGTTGCTTTGCTGTTGAAGGCGCGCATAAACACATGCGCGACCGCTGCGATGACATACAACATCAACGGCATCATAAAGACCGAAGACACAAATTGCGCTGCAGACAGGCTCGCCAAGGTATGTTTGGTCATTTCCGCTTGCTTGGCCAAGTTAGGCAGTTGCGACACGAAATTCAGCAACCCAAACAGCATAACATAAAACAGGCTTTGTTCTTCTCGAACGCCTGCATCCAGCTGTTTGCGGATCGCCTTGCGGGGTGACTTGTACGCGGATAATATGTCTCGGACCAAATTCATCAGCTGTGCCGCCGTGCCATCCAATTGGCCAAACGATCGCGAATTTCATCAGCCAAATCTTCGTTTGCAATCTCATCGATTGCTTCACCCAGAAACGCCAAGACCAGCATATCTTGCGCCTCGCGCGTTGGAACACCGCGTGACTTTAGGTAAAACAATGCATCATCATCAATAGCCCCGACTGTCGATCCGTGTGAACAAGCCACGTCATCGGCATAAATCTCTAGCTCTGGTTTGGCCAGGAATGTGCTGTCCTCGTCTAGCAACAAAGCTTGGCTGATTTGGTAACCGTCAGTTTTCTGCGCATCTGGTTGAACCAGAATTTTACCTTGGAACACACCTGTAGCCCCATTACGAAGAACCTTTTTAAAAACCTGACGGCTTTCGCAATTCACGCTGTCATGGGTTACGAAAACCGTGTCATCATGATGAAAGCTTGAACCATCGCCCGCAGCTGTACCAGCAACCGTCGCTTGCGAATTATCTCCCAGAATCTCTATCACTGTTTCATTGCGCGTCAACACACCGTTCATCGTCATGGTAAAGGATTTGTATTCGCTTTCCTCGCCAATGCGCGCAAACATATGCGTAGCAGTCTTACGGTCATGATCGCGACCTTGGGTGCGGACATGATGAAACGCTGCTTTGTCGGCAACATCCACTTCTAGTACTGAATTAAATCGCGCTGCCCCTGCCCCAGATTCCAGTATCGTGGCTTCGGTACCTTCTTCCAATTTTATAACATGATGCACAAACGCGTCGGACGCGTTCGCTGCGTGGATATAGCGAATTGCAATTGGCTTGCTTACTTTCGCGCTGACATGAATGGCAAACCCTTCGACGGCCTTTGCCGTATTCATCACAGCCATTGGACGACTGACCGGTGTCTGACCTTTTTCCTCTAGCACGCCAAACAGGTTTTGCGCCCAATGCGTATCTTGGGTCAACGCTGATAGGTGTTCTATCGTAACACCTGACAGCGTTAGATCATCTGATTGGCCCGCATCAAACACACCGTCAACAAACACAAGTTTCAAACGATCAATTTGGTCGAACATCGGATCTTCGTCAGATGTGAAGACGGCAGCGGGTTCAGTGACCTCAGCCGTCAAACGCGACGGGTTTGTATATTTCCAATACTCATCACGCTTTGTGGGCATCCCAGCTTTCGACAGCCGTTCGCCCGCGTTGGCTCTAGCGGTTGTTAACCAACCGGCAACCTCTTGTTTATCGGCAGTCATTTAAGCAACCTCTGCCAATAAATCAGCGTAACCGTTATTCTCTACTTCTAGCGCCAGTTCTGGCCCGCCAGATTTGATAATCTTACCGTCGGCCATGATATGTACAACATCAGGTTTGATGTGATCCAACAGACGTTGGTAGTGCGTGATCACAAGGAAAGAGCGTTTTCCATCACGCAGCGCGTTCACACCTTCGGCAACCAATTTCATCGCATCCACATCAAGACCACTGTCAGTTTCATCCAAAATGCACATCTTTGGCTCTAACATCGCCATTTGAAGGATTTCGTTGCGTTTCTTTTCGCCACCTGAAAATCCGACATTCACAGGACGTTTCAGCATATCTGCATCTATTTTAAGAGCTTTGGCTTTCTCGCGGACAATTTTCAAAAACTCGCCGGCTGTTAATTCCACCTCGCCGCGCGCTTTGCGCTGTGCGTTCACGGCGGTGCGCAGAAACGTCATGTTGCCAACACCTGGTATTTCTACCGGGTACTGGAACGCCAAGAAAAGGCCTGCCGCAGCCCGCTCTTCTGGGTCCATTTCCAACAAATCCGCGCCGTCCAAGGTGACAGAACCACCCGTAACTTCGTATCCATCTTT
>CALDZS010000200.1 GCA_937944065.1 uncultured Amylibacter sp.
TCGCGCAGCGGAGTTGCGCAAAGGCAATGACAATCCAATGGTAGGGCAGATTTTAGAATTTATCTTGGCCGAGAGTGATCGTTCTATCGCCTCTGTCAAACACCGCTAATAGTATGACGCGCGCGGATCAAAAGGGCCTTGCGATTATCGCAGGCGCTGGTGATTTACCGCGTTTGGTGGCCGAGGAATGTGCACGCACTTCGCGCCCATATCAGGTCGTTGGTTTTGGGAATGCTGCCTTAAAGTGGGCCGTTGATCATCCGCTTTATGTTGCTCAGTTCGAAAAACCTGCATCTATGTTCAAGGCTTTGAAAAATGCGGGCTGTGGCGAAGTTGTGTTTGCCGGCGCCATGGCGCGTCCAAACCTGAACCCACTAAAGTTCGATTTAAAAATGCTAAAATTGGCGCCCAGCCTGTTGCCTGCAATGAAAAGCGGGGATGATGTAACTTTGCGGACAATCACCACGATTTTCGAGGCCGAGGGGTTTAAGGTAGTGGGTGCTGATCAGGTGCTGACAAATTTGATCGCGAAATCTGGGTGCCCGACAAAAGTGCAGCCATCAGATTTGGACCAAGCTGATATTTTGCGGGCCAATATTGTTTTAACGCATCTTGGGCAGGCCGATGCAGGGCAGGCCGCAGTGGTGGCAAACGGTATTTGCCTGGGGCTTGAGAGCATACAAGGTACCGATGCGATGCTCGAATTTGTGGCGAATACGGCAGCGCCATTCAGACGCGGCGACGCCAAAGGTGTTCTGGTCAAAGCCGCCAAGCCAGATCAATCACGCCTTGTGGATATGCCCACCATTGGTCCAGATACGATGAAGAATGCGCATCAAGCAGGTCTTGCGGGTGTGTGTGTGTTTGATGGTTCCGCTTTGATCCTAGATCTGGATGCAACGATCGCGACCGCAGACAAACTTGGATTGTTCTTGCAGATATCGGACACGGACGCATGAAGCTGTTTATGATCGCAGGAGAGCTGTCTGGCGACCGTTTGGGCGGTGATCTGATGGTTGGTCTACGCGATCAAGACACCAACCTAGAATTTTCGGGGGTCGGTGGCCCGTCGATGATCGAAAATGGGCTGACTAGCTTGTTCAACATGAACGATCTGTCGGTCATGGGGTTGGCCGAAGTCTTGCCCAAAATCCCGAAACTCTTATGGCGCGTGCGCCAAACGGCCAGGGCCATCATCGCACAGAAACCCGACGCTCTTATCACTATCGACAGCCCCGACTTTTGCTTTCGCGTGGTGGCAATGGTCAAACGAGCCCTGCCTGATATCCCCGTGATCCACTATGTTGCACCATCCGTGTGGGCATGGCGACCAGAGCGGGCGGTGAAAATGGCCAAGCATGTTGATCACGTATTGGCGTTATTACCGTTCGAACCGCCCTATATGATCGAAGCAGGGATGAGTTGTGATTTCGTTGGGCATCCGGCTGCATTTGATCCACCAAAGAAGGCAACGAATATCGTCGAGATGAAACGCGCGCTTGGGGCAAGGGGGGCTGTCGTTACTCTGCTGCCAGGCTCTCGGCGCGGCGAGATCAAACGTATGATGCCGATCTTTGAGATCGCAGTAGAGCGCATTTTATCACAGATGCCAGACACGCAGTTTATCTTGCCTGTTGCCAGCTCTGTCAGCCGTCAAGTCGAACGTGCTGCCAGTCGTTGGGCGCAGCCACCAAAGCTGTTGTTGCCTAGTACGGATGTAGCCGCAACAGAAGCGCGTAAATTGGCCGCTTATGCGATCAGCGATCTGGCACTTGCAACCTCTGGCACTGTTGCGCTGGAACTAGCTGCTGCCGATTGCCCCATGGTCGTGGCCTATCAGGCCAACGCTGCGACCACCAAGATGGTGAAAAAGATGGCCTTGATCGATAGCGCCAACTTGATCAACATTGTCACCGACAGCAAAGCGGTACCAGAGTTTTTGTTTGAGAACTGCACGCCAGACCAGATTTCGGGCGCTGTTTTGACGCTTCTGACCGATAAAAAGGCCCAGTCAGACCAGCGCAAGGCACTGTCGCAAACTATGAAAGCCTTGGGTCGTGGTGATCCAAAGATGAAAACTGCCGCCGCAAAGTCGGTGCTGAATTTTTTAAGAGGTCGAAATGGTCTTTAAGGGTAACCTTGAAATTGACGAGCGCGGACTGATCTATGAAAGCTTTCGCATGGACGGCATCACCATAGAGGAATGCCGAACTATCTTTTTTGACTGGGCCATCGGCGCACCTGCGGGCGACATTAAATCGCATTTGCAAATATTTCTGGACGAATACCAAGCTGCCAATCCCGACCATCCGATGATTGAAACCATTTTAGACGGCATGAAAACGGCACCTAAAAAGGGCCGCAAGGGTGGTCGGTCTGCGCGTGTTCGGGGCAAACTTTGAAACTAGCCTGACGAGCACCTAGTTTTTGTCGATATTTATTCACACTCGATTTCCGAAACCTTCAACATTTCTTCTACGAAGAACACCCTTCTAACGCGCAAATATCCTGAATTGTAGAGCCTGCCTTTCATGGTGTAGACGCCATAAATCATATAAATCGAGGCTGTATCAGCATAAGCGAGCTGGGGTGTGTTGTTAGAAATTATATTCGCCTCATACGTATTTTTGCCGTTGCTCCATTCAAGTTTGTCATTGTTTATTGTGATCGATATTGGCCCCTTGTGCTGCAAGCTTGCCTTAGACCACTCGCCGCATGAAAAATCGTCTGCATATAAAATACTTGGGGCTGCAAATGATAGTAAGCCCGCTGCGACGATCGACACTGAGCGGTAAATACGTTCGAGCGTGAGCTGTTTGATAAATCCAGTTGCTTTGCATTTTGAGCTATCCAGCATCAGCCGTTTTCCTGCCTTTTTACATGCGATTAGCCAAGCACGGATGTTTCTAGCATGTGTTGAGGTAAATCAATTTAGCTTAAAGATGCGTGCTCGAATATTGCTCCAATGTTCGCTGGTGTAATCCATGAGATATGCATGAATATAGAACTTCATTTCCAGTGTTAGATCAAAGGTTTGAACAGGGTTTGGATATTAGAAATTCGTTGAATTCGTGACGAAGCGACAGGCTCTGACGTCGCCAAAATTTGCGCGATTGCCAATATTGAGATAAGCTTGATCCTATTAAGAGTAGACTAAGTTTATCAAAACCCAAAATATTTACAGAACTAGCGAGGGCATCAATGCAACTTGTGAAACATATAACGGCTTCATTTTGTTCACTTTTTCTTTTGTCAAACCAGTGTCTGGCACAAGATATGACAATGTCGCTTCAAGATTTGGAAGAAATGCAATGTGCCACTTTTCTTTATCAAGATGGTCGT
>CALDZS010000201.1 GCA_937944065.1 uncultured Amylibacter sp.
ATGGGCGAGTTTGGCGTGAACATCGCGAACTTCACTTTGGGTCGTGCCGACGTTGGTTCAGATGCAATAGCACTGTTGTACCTCGACGAAGCACCAAACGCCGAAGCAGTTGCCAAATTAACGGCAACCGGATTGTTCCAATCGGTTAGCCCGTTGCAGTTCGACGTTTAACATTCTGAATATCCCGAGGCGCATTTCAATGCGCCTCGGATCCACGCAAATCTGGCCATTTACACATCAGACGGCTACACTATCCGTGACTTATTTGATGGATATGTATTATGAACCAGCTGCGTATTAACACAATCTGCCTTGGCCTAACGGCCATGCTTGGCACTACGTGTCTGGCCGACCCTGCCAAAATAAATCTACTGCACCACGAGGCGATTACGTTGGATCAAACCCTGTCTTCAGGGATTGATTTCAGCAAAGAACCGATGATCCGCGACGACGATGAAAAATCCAGCACGCGCGTGTCACCCAAAACCAACGACCCTGTTGAACTGGTATTCACCTTTGACGGGCAAACCGTGTCGCCCGACCTGCTGCGGCTGAAAGTGACAGGTGCGAAGAAGGATCAGGCAAAGATCGAAATCCTTGCCTCTACGGTTTCTGCCACGTCAGGGTTTACGTCCCTGCGTACTGAACCCATTCGCAACACTGAAAACTGGCAGCGCATTGATTTCGAACAAACTGCTGCCAAATGGATCATCATCAAGATTGTCCCGTTCGACAAAGAGGCATCACTGTCCATCGCAGAGATTGACCTGCAGGGTCATGTCGGCGCACCCGTCACCGTTTATAAATTCAACGAAAGCCCTGCGGACGCACTATCGCTGCTATCAAGTCTTGAAGGCACGCTAGAGTTGGGGATCACTGACGACGAGACATCTTTGTTCAAAGACGCTGCCGACGGCAGCTTGGACGAGTGGTCGTTTGCTGAAGCTTCCTTGCTATCTTCGGGCGTATATGACCCACAGACCCGCAAGTCATTGCTGACTGAAATTGACAAATTAGAGGCCACAATGCGCAAATCTGTTCCCCAAGACGGCGACAGTTTTACCAAGGGTCGCGCGCTGTTGGAATGGCTCCATAAGAACCCGATGAACGCGGGGTATGTTGAAAAACAAACCGATGTCTCGCAAATCTTGGTAGACAGCACGTATAACTGCGTCTCATCCGCCACGTTGTACAACATCCTTGCCCGCCGCATGGGATTGGACGCGCGCGGAATTGAGGTGCCGGATCACGCATTTTCGATCCTTTATGATGGGACAGATCATGTCGATGTTGAGACAACCACCAAAGGCGGGTTTAATCCTGCGCGCAACAAAGCGGGTCTGTCAGATTTTGCCAAGAAAACTGGCTTTGTCTATATCAACGACAAAAATCGCGATAAGCGTCGTGAAATCGACGACGCGGGTATGGTCGCGCTGACCTATTACAATCATGGTGTGGGCTATTCAAAAAACGGCGAGTATCAAAAAGCGTTGCTGAACTATTTTCGCGCGCTGAGCCTTGATCCAGCCAGTAAATCGTCCGTGAAAAATGCCCTATCGGTCCTGTCGAATTGGAGCGTTGATCTGATCAAGAAAGATCAGATTGATGAGGCGTTAAAGATCCTAGATATGGGCCTAGGCTTGGCCCCTGATGATCGCAACCTGCGCCACAACCTCAAGGCGGTTTGGCAGCAGAAGGTGAACAAAGATGTCAATTCTGGCAATGCAGATCAGGCGCTGACTTCTTTACGCGAAGCGTATGACAAGACACAGGACAAAAGCTTTGTTCGTCTGCAATCTTGGGTGTTTCAAAGTCAGGGGCAAAAACTAACCGCCGCTGGTGACTGGGAAGGCGCACTTCGCGTCGCCCAAGACGGCTTGGACCGCGTCGACGAAGACGCGCAACGTGATCTGAAACGATACCGCGCTGGCATCATCCTGAACTGGTCCAGTAAATCAATTGACGACCAACAGTGGGAACAGGCTGTGGACGTGCTGGAACGCGGCTTAGCGTTGGATGCATCAAACTATAAAATCAAAAACAACCTTGCCTATGCCGCCCAAGAATGGGCCGCTTTTGTCGGTGAGAATGAAGGCGATGATGCCAAGAAAACTCTGGTCGTGGCCTTGGCCAAACGGTTTCCAGACATCCGCAATCTGCAGCGGGTTGTCAGTCAAAGCTTTGACAAGGACGCCGCATTGGCACGCGAAGCAGGTGATTTCGAAACCGCCGTCGATTTGTACGGAAAGGCCCGTGCGCAACGCCCCGATGATCGCCTGCTACGCAAAAACGAAACCGCCACGTGGGACATGTGGGCAAAACAATCGATGGATAAAAAGGACTGGGCGTCTGCAATAGACATCTATGAACGCGCAACAGTTGCCAACCCAACCGCATCCCTGTTCAGACAAAACATCGCCTATGTCGCCCAAGAATGGAGCCGCGATGTCGCCAAAGCTGATGGTGCAGTACAGGCCGAGGCTTTGGTCGCCTCGCTGGCCGAACGTTTCCCCAAAGTCTCGAACATCTCGCGCATGCAGGGACAAATTGTGGGCCAAGAGATAACGGCACTTGCGAAAGCACGTAAATACGAAGAGGCGGCAGCGCGCCTGCCCGACGCGGCGCAGTATTTTGCAAGCAAATCAAAGTTCGATAATTTGACCCTGAATATTTACAATAATTGGGCGCAAGGGTTTGCTAAAAAACGCGAGTGGCAGGATGCCGTTGATATCTATGCGCGCGGCTATTCCGACCATCCGCAGAATTCAAAACTGAAACGCAATCTGGTGGCCACATGGCACGGCTGGGCTGAAACTCATATGGATAAAGGCGAATGGCAGCAGGCGATTGATGTGTATGAACGCGGTCTGATCGCCGTTCCCAACACCAGCCTGTTCAAGCAGAATATTAAATACTGCCAGTCGAAACTGTAGCTAGTCCTCTTCTAGACCCATCAGGTCGAATGCAATCTCGGGCACCTCTTCGGGGTGTCCGGCCATTGCATCAGCCTCAGACGCGCGTAGCTCTTCATCTTCGCCGTAGCCCCACAGGGCGCCGATTGACGGGATGTCGTTATTTTTGGCACCAAAAATATCGAACCGCCGATCCCCCAACATGATCGCCTTGGACGGATCAACACCCGTCTCGTCCAGCGCATATTGCATCAATTGAGTTTTGTCTGAATTCGTGCCGTCCAGCTCTGACCCGAACAGCCGGTCGATATGGGCGTGAATGCCGAAATGATTGATAATCTCTTGTGCGATCACATGCGGCTTTGACGTGGCGATGTGCATGGTGACATCGACACGGTGGAACGCGTCGAACATATCGCCAATACCGTCATACGTTTCGGCATCATACATGGCCGTCTCGTAATGCTCGCGGTACAATTCCATCGCATGGCCGATATTGCCGTGATCGCCCAACAGCAGATGGAAACTATGATGCAATGGCGGCCCAATGCACCATTCCAATTCATCGGCGTGTGGGACATCTGCACCGACCTCGGTCAGGGCATATTGGATCGACGAGGTGATCCCCACTTTGGGGTCGATCAACGTGCCGTCTAGGTCAAGAAATAGCGTAAACATATGTGCCCCTTAATGGGTCGGCGTATTAATTTTCTGATCTTCAAAGAATGGCGTCAGTTGGTACACAACGACCGAGTTTTCATCGAGTGCTTGTTGCATCAACCCGCGTTCTTCGTCGGAAATGTCATGCCCTTGTTCAAGGCGCTCTTCCAACGTGCCGTAGCCTGTCACATCCAACGGGGCCAGATCAGCTTGTTTCAACACAGCCACAGTTTCGCGCACAGCTTCGGGTTCGTCCACACCGCTGGCAAAGCACATCAAGGCGCCGCCAGTGGCGCCTTTGGGCAACCCATCATTCACATTGCGACCCACCTCGATCAGCAAAGTATATACCAGCTGCGGGCGTTTGGGTTTTTTCGTCGGAGTATCAGTCATGAGGGCGGGTATATATGCGCGGTACGGGAAAGGTAAAGGGGGTAGAGAGCTTGCGTTACGCACTAAACCAATTACTGTTAACGCTTGCAGATCACAAAGGAACGGACATGAAACCAGCTGCCTTACCAGATACAATCACAGGACCATCTGCGTGGCTTGGGGTGGATATGGCGGCTGCACCAGAGACTTGGCTGTATGACCTGACCACCGATGACATCAGCGATCTAGAGGCGGCTGCCACGCATTTTCAAACCCTCGGGCTGGATGTGGGCGAGATCAGTGTCGAGAGCTTTCCGTTAAAAACTTTTAACGCTCATATCGAAAAACTACGACAAACTTTGCTATCTGGTGTCGGTCTGGAAGTGCTGCGTGGGCTGCCGATCGCCAATTATTCGCAAGCCTTCGCCGCAACTATCTTTTGCGGGATTGGTGCCCATATCGGTAGCGCACGTTCGCAAAACGCGCAGGGCCATATCCTTGGCCATGTGCGCGACATCGGTGCAGACGCCAACGACCCGAACAGTCGGATATATCAGACCTGTGAACGCCAAACGTTTCACACAGACAGCGCTGATGTGGTTGGATTGCTGTGTATCCAAGAGGCGAAAGAAGGCGGGAAATCCCTGCTGGTCAGCGCCGAGACGATTTACAACCGCATGAAGGAAACACGTCCCGATTTGCTGGCACTTTTGTTTGATCCCATCGCCACAGATCGCCGTGGCGAAATTCCTGATGGTGCGAAACCGTTTATGGAAATTCCAGTGCTCAGCTGGCATGCGGGGTATCTGACGGTTTTCTATCAACGCCAATACATTGACAGTGCCCAGCGGTTCGATGCCGC
The DNA here is from genome assembly GCA_937944065.1 of uncultured Amylibacter sp. GTDB lineage: Bacteria > Pseudomonadota > Alphaproteobacteria > Rhodobacterales > Rhodobacteraceae > Amylibacter. The sequence goes on from CALDZS010000201.1 coordinate 4,807, forward strand.
GATGCGGCTGACGCCAGAACATATTGAGGCCTTGGATTTGTTCGATGCGTTGGCCAATGATCCTGATTTATGTTTTGGAATGCAACTGCAACCAGGCGACATGCAGTTCGTCTATAACCACTCGCAATTACATGACCGCACTGGTTTTTTGGATTGGCCAGATGCCAGCCAACGTCGGCATCTGATGCGCCTATGGCTGTCCATCGACGGGGATCGCCCCCTGCCAGAAGTTTTTAAGGAACGGTATGGATCGATAGAGGTCGGCAATCGGGGTGGTATCATCACAAGCCAAACCAAGCTACACGCGCCGCTGGATTAGCAGGCGATATCGTAAACAACAATGCCGTCCGCACCGCCATTGCACATCGCGCATAGTCGCGCGCCAAACGCTTTGTGATCTGGGTGGTCAGCATATACGGCAAGTGAGGCGCGATTTTCAAACCGCACTATAAATCCATCACTGTGATCGGGTGACTTATGTTCAAAATCCAGATTTGCACCATGATCAAACGCCAGTACACCGTCCAACCCTTTTGCAAACTCTGACAGCTCGGTCAAAAGAGCCGATCGTGCACCTATCGAGGTATCGTCTAGAAAGTTACAAAAGACACAATGCAAGATCATGGAAATGTCTATCAATCCCCGTCAGCCACGCCTTGCGCGCGTAATCTTGCGCGTCGCGCGCGGAAGCTTGGTAACAGCACCAACACTGCTGCAATGATCAGCAAGCCTAGCGTCATTGGGCGTTCCCAGATAAAGGCTACGCCGTCATATAGCTGCATTGATCTAGAGAAGTTGTCTTCCAGCATACCGCCCAAAATAAACCCAATCAACAGAGGTGCCAGTGGATAATCGGCGAAGCGAAGGGCCGTGGCACAGATGCCAAATCCCACCAGCAACAACAGCTCTGTCGCGTTGTTTTGGCCGATATAAGCACCCATCAGGGTGAAGAACAAAATGAACGGGATTAGGTAGTTGCGTGGCACAGCTAGGATTTTCGCGATGTAGGGGATCAGCGGCAGGTTCAGGATCAACAGAACGAAGTTCCCGATATACATCGAGATGATAACAGCCCAGAAAATCTGTGGCTCGTCGATCATCAAGCGCGGCCCAGGGGTGACGTTCAACGCGATCAGCGCACCCAGCAAAATTGCGGTGGTGCCTGAACCGGGAATACCCAAGGTCAACAACGGCACGAACGATCCAGTGCAGGCCGCGTTGTTCGCTGTTTCGGGTGCGGCTAGACCTTTGACCGAGCCTTTGCCGAACAGCTCTTGTTCCTCTTTCGTCGCGATATTGCGTTCGACTGCATAGCCCAAGAAACTTGCAATTGTGGCACCTGCGCCGGGCAGCACACCGATGAAAAATCCTTGGATCGATTGGCGGCCAATCACGGGTGCAATGGCACGTGCCTCGGCTCGCGTGATCCGCATATCCTTGATCTCGCTGCTAGAACCAGATTGCGAAGTTATTGGGTTCAACACCAAGAACAATGCTTCGGGCAAGGCGAACATCGCCATCGCCAGCGTTACAAAACCAAGCCCCGATTGTAGATCCATTAGACCCATCGTGAAGCGAGGCAAGTTGAACAATGCACCTTCGCCAACCGTGGCCAGCATCAAGCCCAGAATTGTCATGATCATCGCCTTGGCAACCTGACCCGTACCTGCGAAGGCCGCAATGGCGGACAGTCCAACGACCATCAGCGCGAAATATTCGGCAGAGTGGAATAGAAGGGCAACCGACGACAATGCTGGTGCAAAGACCATCAACAAGATCGCGCCGATTGTACCGCCACAAAAACTGGCGATGGCGGCTATTGTCAGCGCCTTGCCCGCCTTGCCTTGTTTGGCCATAGGATAGCCATCGAAACTGGTCGCCACCGTTCCCGCAACGCCGGGTGCATTCAGCAAAATCGACGAAGTGGACCCACCAAAGATCGCGCCATAGTATACGCCAGCCAGCAGGATTATCGCAGCAGCAGGATCGCCCATGGATATCGCCACGGGGATCATAATAGCGATGATCGACATCGGGCCAAGACCCGGCAACATTCCAATGAATGTCCCGATCAGACAGCCGCCGATAACCATCAATAACATTTGTACAGAAAAGGCCGTTTGCAGGCCGAGTAGGATACCCTCTAGCATATCAGCCTCCTATAAATCCGGGGAATGGGCGCAGATAGATGCCCAAAACTTGTTGCACCAAATACCAAACGAACAGTGTCGCGATCAGGGCGACTGGTATCATGACATGCCACTTACGCTCGCCCAAGATGAAACTACCAAGGATTAGGAATGCGCCAGTGGAAAAGATGAAACCTAGCGGGCGTAGGCACAATGCGTAGGCCACCATCAGGCCCAAAAGCATGATCGCTTGACCCAGCTTGTATTCGTGGAGGCGGCGGTAGTCGATGTCGCCAATTGTTTGTTCACCTTTTTCGATGCCCAACAGAATAATGGACGAAGCGACGATGCCAAGGACAGATAGTAGTTTGGGGAATGTGCTTGGCCAAATCGGATTGCGCTGCATGAACGGGGCAAGGCCAGCGTCCATGGTGAACCATGCGGTGTAGCCATATGTCAGGCAGAACCCGAGCAAGATTAGTGCTATCCAGCGATCCAGTGCCATGCGCGTCATCCCCTATTGTCGCAAAAGATAGGCAAAGCGGCTGACCGCTTTGCCCAAATTGTATTTACAAGAAACCTAGTTTCTTCATCAGATCGCCGATAACTTTTTCTTGGGCTTCCAAGAATGTTTTGAAATCGTCGCCTGAGTTGTGGATGTTAACCCAACCATTACGTGCACGGACTTCTTCCCATTCTGGGGTCGCATACATTTTTGTAATCGCTTCTTGGTACATCGCCACTTTGTCAGCAGGCATTCCTGGTGCGCCAAAGAAGCCACGCCAGTTAACGAAAGATGTATCGATGCCCTGCTCTTTCATGGTCATCGCATCTGGTGCAGCTGCGACGCGGTCATCAGATGTAACACCGATGATTTTCACTTCGCCAGCTTTGGCCAGATCAACCGCTTCTGAGAAACCTGTAGATAGCGCTGCAATTTCACCTGACAGCAAGGCTGCCATGGCTTTGCCGCCTGCATCGTATGGAATGTACTTAACACCCAATGCGTCTTTGCCCGCTGCTTCCATCACCATGGCTGCAACTAGGTGATCCATCCCACCTGGAACTGATCCACCGCCCACGGCGGTTTTTGATGGGTCTGCATCATATGCTGCCAACAGGTCAGCCATGTTATTAATTGGGCTGTCTTTGCCAACAACGATCGCTGCATAGTCACCGATTGTGCCTGACACCAAAGTCAGATCACGGAAGTTGTGTGGGAATACGCCTGTCAACGAACGGATAACGATAGGTGTAGAGTTCACCATCAATGTGCCGTGGTTGCTGTCCGCGTTTTCGATCAAGAAACCGATGGCTTTACCACCGCCGCCGCCTGACATGTTTTCATAAGATGCTGTGCCAACAAGGCCAGCTTTGGTTAGCGCTTCGCCAGTTCCGCGTGCGGTTCCGTCCCAACCACCACCAGCACCGCCGGGGATCAAGAAGTGAATGCTGTCTAGCATTTTGTGGCCATCAGCAACTGCTGGTGCGCCAAAACTAAGTGCTGCAACTGCGCTAGCGATAAGGGCGCGGCGGCCCAGTTTAAATGTCATCATGATTTCCTCCCAATTGACAAACGGCCACAAAAGAGGCCAGTTGAAATAAAAGATCATCTTAACCTGACACAAACCTGTCATCCGCGAAACAATCTGCAAACAGTCATGAAATATCTATTGGTCGAAGACAATCAAGAGCTGGCGAATGCGATTTGTTCACGTATGAAACTCGACGGGCATGTCATTGACCATGCAGATAAAATCCAAGATGCGATTGCCTATGCAGAGACAGGTGAATACGATCTGGTTCTGCTGGATATTATGTTACCAGACGGCGATGGTCGCAGCTTTCTAAAGCACCAGCGTGACCAAGAAAAGGATACTCCGATCATTGTTTTGACGGCGCGATCGCAGGTGTCAGACAGAATCAGTATTCTTGACTTAGGTGCGGATGACTATGTGACCAAGCCGTTCGACCATGCGGAATTACAAGCACGCTGTCGCGCGGTGTTGCGTCGCAAAGCGGGTGCCACACAGCCCGTTTTACAGTTCGGCGATGTTGCCTTTAACCAACTGGCTGGGCAATTAACGGTCAAGGGCGAGGTGATAAATCTACGAAACAGAGAGCTGCGATTGTTCGAGTTGTTGCTGAATGCGCGTGGACAAATATTCTCAAAGCAAAAGCTGGTGGATCGGTTGTTTTCATATGATGAAGATGTCTCTGAAAACGCGGTAGAGGTTTATATCGGCAGGCTGCGAAAACATCTAGAAGACACTTCGCTGAACATCACGACACATCGTGGGCTTGGCTATCGGCTTGATAATGACTGACGGTTTGCGCATTTCCAGTTCTCTACAGAAACGTATGATGGTCACCTTGATCGCCGGTGCAGCCATACTAGCGATCATCCTGTTTTTCATCGTTCGCGGGTATGCAGCCAAAATCGCACAAGACGGCCAAGATAACATCCTTGGTGCTTCTGTATCCTCGATCTTGGATGCGGCTGTCATTCGTGATGGTACAGTGGAAGTGGATTTTCCTTACGCGTCATTTTCAATGCTGGACACAGATTTGGACGATCGAGTGTTCTATGCAATCTACCAAGATGGCGAACTGATATCTGGCTATGAAAACCTACCACAATTATCCCAAGTCCGTGGTACGCAGTCGGTCTTTCAAACACTTCAATTTGAAGACAATCAAGTCAGGATCGCCAGCGCCACGCGCACGTTGATCGGTGCACGGGATCGTACAGAAGTATCAGTCTCTATCGCCCAAACCCAAGACGCACTGTCGCGCACATTGAACAGAATCTCTCGCAATGTTGCTGCGTTCGGCGCAGGCTTTTTCGCCCTTGTCGCCCTGCTGTCATATTGGGCGACGGCCACGACAATCAAACCGTTGATGCGGTTGGCAAGTTCGGTTGAAAAACGTGGCCCCCAAGATCTCAGCCCGTTTCAAAAAGAAGTGCCTGCTGAAATGGTTCCGCTGGTATCATCGCTAAATACTTTGATGGGTCGGTTGGATCAATCATTGACCCAGTCCGAGGATTTCATCGCCGAGGCAGCGCACAGGGTTCGCACCCCGCTAGCCACTGTGCGATCATATGCAGAAGCAACCCTTCAACGGGTTAGCAAAAAGGAAAACCGTGCAGCCCTGCGTTCCATGGTGCGCGCCATTGACGAAAGTTCGCGTGCGGCCAGCCAGCTGTTGGATCATGCTATGATCACCTTTCGCGCAGATCATTTACAAAAAGAACGCATAGATTTGGTCGATTTGGTGCAAGAGCTGGCCGTGCGTTTGGCCCCAATCGCCGAGATGAAAGATGTGGAATTTAATCTGCAAAATGATCCATCTGTAGAAATTCACGGCGATCTGATCTTGATCCAGAATGCAATTCGAAATCTGATCGACAATGCACTGAAATATTCACCCAACGAAGCAGCCATAAACATCGCAATAAGATCATCACCCAGACCCTATGTGGAAATCTGTGATCAAGGGCCGGGATTTCCACCCGATGATATGGCCAATCTAACCAAGCGATTCACCCGCGGCAAAAATGCCGATGGAACAATCGGATCAGGCCTTGGTCTGACCATCGCAAAAGACGTGGCAACCGCGCATGACGGCGCGCTTGAACTGTCTAACCATCCGAAAGGCGGCGCATGCGTTATTTTATCGTTCTAGTTTTAGTACTGTTCACAGTCACCGCCAACGCACAAGATTGGGAAGACCGCAAAGTCTTTGCGAATGCGCCAACTGTTCAGAAACTGCGGATACTATCCAGCACAGATACGTCGTTTTTCGAGCCCATCATCGACAGCTATTTGAACGATAACCCAGATACAGAAATCGAGTATCTGGTAACCGGGACTGCCGCCATTGATGATATTTTTCGTACTACACCAAAAGATTTCGATATCGTGGTGTCCAGCGCTATGGATTTGCAGTTGAAGCTAGTCAATGACGGCTATGCCACGCGTGTTGATGGTGCTGATCATCCTAGCTGGGCAAAATGGCGGCAAAGTCTGTTTGCCTTCACACTAGAACCCGCCGCAATCGTGATCAATAAGGCTGCATTTGCTGGTCTAAAGGTCCCCAAAACTCGGCAAGAATTAATCCAGATTTTACGCGCGCAGCCAGAACAGTTTCGGGGTAAGTTGGGCACTTATGATGTCCGCCAGTCTGGCCTTGGCTATTTGTTCGCGACCCAAGATGCCCGCGCATCCGAAACCTATTGGCGCCTGATGGAGGTAATGGGCAGCCTTGGAACGCGGCTTTATTGCTGCTCTGGTGATATGATTGATGACTTGGAACGCGGGGACATCCTTGTCGCGTATAATGTCTTGGGCAGCTATGCCGATGCACGCGCGCAGAACGGCGAGAAAATCGAAGTCATCCTGCCATCCGATTTTCCGACCACGATGATGCGGACAGCACTGGTTTCCAAATCTGCCCCCAATGCGGATGCAGCAAAGAACTTTATTCTACATCTGATAAGATCACAGTCGGGCGATCAGGGCGACGGTGCAAATCTATTGCCACCCGTCGTGCTGAACCCTGGTCAGCAGACAATCACACTAGAACCCGCGTTGATGACATATTTGGACAAGCTGAAACGGCAAACATTCGTCAAGGAATGGGAACGTGCCATTATTCAGTAAAGAGCAATCCGGTGCAGAAAGTTACGAATTTGCAGCGTCCAAACCGGCATCCAACATCATCTTGATCTGCTTGCCAGACGTACCAGCAACATTGCGCGCCAGCTCTTTATCGCCCTTCAACAACAATAACGTTGATCGGCGCGGCACGCCGCGATCCGTGGTCACAGGTTTGTTGCCGAATTCGTCATAGTCGACATACACAAACACGATATTCTGATCATAGGCAGGGTTTTCAGAGCGCAACGATCCAATGCGGCGTTCTTGTGCGGCACAGGTAGAACACCATTCAGTGCCGTAGCGGACGAAAACCGTTTTGCCCGCTTTCAACGCGGTTTCGATCTCTGATCCACTGTAGATCACTGTGTCACCAGCCATAGTCATGGCGGGGACAAGACTGACAGCGGCGCTGATGGCGATGAAATCTCTGCGGTTCATGGGTCTCTCCTGATCTGAATTACAATGCTACTGATAAATCTTGTAGCCAATAAGGCAAGGTTTGTGCGGCCCAACGCTCGAAAACGTGATGGAACTTGAATAGGATCATTAGGCCGACTCCAAGGAATACTGTCCCCATAATCGGCTTGGATTTCTGTGCCAGTCCGCGCAAATCAGTCGCACGCTTACGCATCACAGCTTGCCCACCGATGCCGATCCCAAGGATCAAGGTCGATACCCCCGCTGCAAAGCCGCACATGATTAAAAAGACCCAAAACAGGTTTTCGCCCTGGCTAGCCAGTGCGATCGCTGCCCCCAAAGTAGGGCCGATACAGGGTGACCAAACAATACCCAATAGGACACCGCCTGCAAACTGCGCGCGCAGACTGCTGGCTGGTACCGTGCCCAATCGCGTGTCTGCGCTGGCCGCGGCCCGTGCAGTCGCGCGTTCGAACAGGCGGCTGAGTTTGGGGATCAACAGGACCAATCCAAACAGGATCATCATGACCGCACCGATGGTCGACAACCGCTCTGGTGTTAGGCCGATTGCAAAACCGATGGTGTTGACGAACATCCCAAAGCCGACAAAGGCCACGGACATTCCCGCCGCCAGCGCAATGGGACCACGTCGATCAGCGCCAACTGCGCTGGCCAAGACAATAGGCAGAACGGGTAAAACGCAAGGATTGATCAGGGTCAGCAGACCCGCAAGATATGCAAAGATTATTTCCATCTGGGCGCACCCTATCAAAACCGATGCGCGGCACAAGCCGTGCCGCACTGCACGTCAATCAACTCTGCGTGCGTGCGTTTCGTTATGAATGTAAGTGAACAGGTTTTTCAAATGAGCAGGCGTCGATTTATCTGACTGCCAACTGGCAACAATATCCAACATTGCAGCACTTCTGTCTTCGTTTAGCACAGGCGTGACCGTACCCGTGCGCCCGCGCGATACTTTGCTGGCTGGCAACAGCGCGGAACCCAATCCCAAATCCGCCCATTCCTCGATCGCGTTGTAGGAAATAGCGCGGCCTGGATACAGGGTCAGTTTCAAATCCAGTCGGGCATACATTGATTGAGTTGCCTGTGATAATCCGCATGATCCAGACGTTAAAATCAACGGATGCTGCGCCAGGTCAGATACCCGACACGGCGCAGCCATTTGATCCCCTTGCGAGGCCGAATTCGGCAAAAACACCCAAGGGTCTCTATACAGATTGACCGACGTAAAACTGGATTTCACAGCGGAGGTTTCAGGCCAGATCGCCAGATCAATTTTGCCATCGCTTAACCGCGCTTCAAGGTCGTCGACGAAGCATTCCTTGTAAATGAAAGCCACCTCTGGATGCGCCTCGCGGTAGGGGCGCATGAACTCGATTGGCTTCGACATTTCGGCGATGGGCGAAACGCCGATGCGTACCATCTTGCCTTGTGGTTTTAACAAGGATTGGGCTTGCACCTCTAATGCGCGCTCGGATGCGATGACATCGTAAATCGCAGGCAAGATATCGCGTCCAAATGCCGTCAGTTCAACGCGGCGATTGTTGCGGTCAAACAGGCGCGCGCCCAAATGATCTTCGACCAGCCCTACACCTGCCGACAGCGTCGGTTGCGTGACACTGCAAGCTGCTGCAGCCGCGCTGAAGGACCCCAACTCTGCCACGCGCAGGACAAAGGATAGATGGCGGTGGTTCATGTATAGGAAATTCCAATTATAGCATTAATCTTTTCGATTTCCCTAATACTAGAATACGAGCTACGCTGTAGGCAACCCAAAAACTAAGGAGACGAGAATGCAAAATGTAGCAGAACTGAACTGGCTGTTGGCCATTGCCCTGATCACAGCCCTAATGTGGTTGCCACATATATTAGAGCTGATGTTACGTCGTGGACTGGGCGCTGCATTGGCAAATCCCGCACCCGACGCTGACACGCCTGCATGGGCAAACCGCGCAAAACGGGCGCACATGAACGGAGTCGAGAATCTGGCGATCTTCGCACCAGTTGTCATCGTGGCCGCAATGGTTGGCGCAACCGGCGGTGGCGTATTGCTGGCGGTAAAACTATATGTGTTGTCACGTCTGGCCCATTACATCATCTATGTCGCTGGAATTCCAGTGGCACGCACATTGACGTTCGCTATCGGGTTGGCGGCCACGATATTCATCGCCTACAGCACATATGGCGCAATGGGATGACGTTGAAACCGTTGGCAGTGGTTGCCGGCGCCGGTGGTGCGTTTGGTTCTGCATTGTTGTCTGGACTGGACAAAGCGGGGTATCAAGTTGCCGCAATCGCTCGGAACCCTGCACCGAGTGACACCACGATTTGGTACAAGGCTGACCTGTCTGTGCCAGAGGAAGCGGCGGAGTGTTATCGTCAAACTCTGGAACAATTGGGCGCGCCTTCTGTTCTGATTTATAATGCGCATCGCTTCTTGATAAAACCGTTTGAAGAAACCTCTGTTCAAGAGTTCGAGGATGTTTGGCGAACCGACACATTAGGCGCGTTCGTTGCAGCCCAAAGCCTGCTGCCTGCAATGGTGGCACATGGTGGTGGCACTGTGATCTTTTCTGGCGCCACTGCAGCAATTCGCGGCAGTGCCAATTTCGCCGCCTTCGCCTCAGCCAAGTTCGCATTGCGTGGCCTGTCGCAATCGCTTGCGCGGGAATATGGAAAGATTGGTGTCCACATCGCGCATGTTATCATCGATGGGATAATCGATGGTGGACACGCTCAGGCGAAGTTCGAAGTACCACAGGAGAATTGCATTAGCCCGGTGGCATTGAGTGACGCCTATCTATCATTGATCAATCAACCAAGATCCGCATGGACCCATGAAATGGACCTACGTCCATTCAACGGCACTTTCTAAGGAGAGAGATATGAAACTAAGAGCTGACTTTTCAAAACGCGAGGTGGTTCGCCCTGGTGACGAAGACTGGCGCGCATCGCCATCCGCTGGCGTTGACCGCATGATGCTGGATCGTGTCGGGGACGAGGTGGCACGGGCAACGACCATTGTGCGGTTCGCACCAAATTCTAAATTTTCAGCGCATTCGCATGATGGGGGTGAGGAGTATTTGGTTCTGGAAGGCACGTTTCACGACGAAAGCGGAAGCTATCCAAAGGGCAGCTATGTTCGCAATCCAGTCGGAACGTCCCATACACCCTTTGTGGGTGAAGACGGGTGCACCATTCTTGTCAAATTGCATCAGTTCGACCCCGACGATCAAGCGCAGATCAAAATCGATACCAAAAACGCCACTTGGCGGCAGGGCGCAGTCCCAGGTTTAAGTGTTTTGCCTCTGCATGAATACGCAACCGAAAGTGCCGCCCTTGTTCGCTGGGCGCCAAACACCAAGTTCAATCCGCACACACATTGGGGCGGTGAAGAGATTTACGTGATCGAGGGCATGTTCCGCGACGAGCATGGTGACTATCCAGAGGGCAGCTGGATACGCAGCCCTCATTTATCAAAACACACGCCTTTTACAGGCGATGAAGGGGCGTTGATTTATGTGAAAGTGGGGCATCTTGCCGCTTTGGAATAGGCCATGAATGCCGTTTGTGATATGGTCGCTGTTTAGAATATTCTACAAAGAGAGACATCATGAAAATCATCATTATTGGTGCCACTGGCGATATCGGCACCGCAGCTTGCCAAGAGCTGGGTCAGCGTCACGAACTGATAACCGCAGGACGGTCAAGCGGTGATGTACAGGTTGATATGTCTGATCGCATATCTGTCGACAAAATGTATGCGCATGTGGGACCCGTAGATGCAGTTGTCGTCACCGCAGGTGAGGTTCACTTTGCCGAACTAGTAGATCAGACAAGCGAAACTTTTCTGCTGGGGCTACAAAACAAAGTAATGGGGCAAATCAATCTGGTTTTGGCTGGTCTAGAAAAGGTAACCGACGGCGGCTCGTTCACCTTGACCAGTGGTGTGCTGGATCGTGATCCAATTCGTATGGGGTCAGCTGCGGCGACGGCAAATGGTGCATTGGCAGGGTTTGTGATGGGCGCTGCGATTGAAATGCCAAGGCAAATGCGTCTGAACGTCGTCAGTCCTGGATTGCTAGACGTATCGGTGCCACGTTACGGCGAATGGTTTCCAGGGCATAACCCCGTCCCGTCTGACCGTGTTGGCCGCGCCTATGCCAAAAGCGTTGAAGGCGCGGTCACTGGTCAGGTCATAATTGTTGAGTAGGGCGCCCCAACACTCAGCTCATCATTTTATCGAATATTTTTAGACTGTCATCTAAAGGTGCCGATGGAACCTTGCTGCTGGCAAAAACCGTGGCCTTTGGTACGATCAGATCTTTTTGATCCAACGTACCAGTACGGATAACCAACATACCTTCGCGCGCGCTGTTGCGCCCCAATGTCGGCGAGCCACATTTGGCGCAATTGATCTTGGTCAAGGTCGAGCCGCTATCGGCCTGATGGTCAAATTCCAGTGTGTCGCCTGTGACGGTTATGTCCGCTGCTTTAACAAACATGTTGGTGGAATTCATCGCGCCCAATGCCTTTTGGCAATCGGTGCAATGGCAGTTCACCACGCCCATAATGTCTGTGTCGCCTGCATATGACAATTGTCCGCACAGACATGATCCTGAAAGTTTTGTCATGGGCATATCTCCTAAAGATTAATCGCGTAGCAATTCATTGATGGATGTTTTCGACCGTGTCTTGGCATCGACCTTTTTCACGATCACTGCGCAGTATAGGTTCACACCATTCTTCGATGGCATCGATCCTGCAACGACAACTGATCCTGACGGAACCTCGCCATAGCTGACATTACCAGTTTCGCGATCCACGATTTTGGTTGATTGGCCGATGAACACGCCCATTCCCAAAACTGATCCTTCACGAACGATACAGCCTTCGACAACCTCTGACCGCGCGCCGATGAAACAATTGTCTTCAATGATGGTCGGACCTGCCTGCATTGGTTCCAGCACGCCGCCGATACCAACGCCGCCGGACAGGTGAACGTTCTTGCCGATCTGTGCGCATGACCCGACTGTGACCCATGTATCGACCATGGTGCCTGTGTCTACATATGCACCTAGGTTTACGAACGATGGCATCAAAACCGCACCAGGTGCGATGTACGCAGATTTACGAACGATACAGTTTGGCACCGCGCGAAAGCCCGCAGATTTAAATTCTTCTTCGCCCCAGCCTTTGAATTTGCTGTCGACTTTGTCCCACCATGTACCCCCTTGTGGACCACCTGATTGGATTTCCATATCTTGGATGCGAAACCCTAACAGAACGGCCTTTTTCGCCCACTGGTTCACATGCCAATCGCCGCTATCCGTCGGTTCGGCCACACGCAATGTGCCGCTGTCCAACGCGTGTAATGTCGCCTCGATCGCTTCGCGGGTTTCGCCCTTGGTATCAGGCGTGATTGTGTCGCGCGCATCCCATGCGGCCTCGATTGCGGTTTCTAGCTGTGCGTTTGACATAAGCGTCCCCTATTTCCTGTCTGGATAGTCGTTCATTCACCCTATAGTGTCCAGAATTAATGGGTGCAACAGTACCGTAGAAAATGAAGGATTAATCGACATGGCACGCAAGCAAGAAGTGTTCCCAAACGCACAGACAGACGTAGAAGTCACCAGCAGAATTCCAGACACCCCCCAAACTCGTGCGCCTGCGTACCGATTGGCCTTTGCCGATGACGAGTTTTTGTGCCGCGATGAGCTGCGTGGCATGCGGATGCATCTGGAAATGCTGAAGCCTGAAATGATCATGGCCGAACGCGGCATTGAAAGCACTGTGGTCATGTTCGGGGGATCGCGTATTCCAGATCCTGTGAACAAAGATAAGGCCCGCACAGAAACCCTGAGTGATTTGTCGAAATACTATGATGAAGCACGTGAGTTTGCGCGGCTTATGACCATCCGCAGTATGGAAAGTTATGGTCGCCAAGACGTGATTGTCACAGGTGGCGGGCCGGGCGTGATGGAGGCAGGTAACCGCGGTGCCTTGGACGCGGGCGGTGCATCAATTTCACTGAACATCGTTCTACCATTTGAACAAGCGCCGAACGAATATTGCACACCAGAGCTTTGCTTCAACTTTCATTACTTTGCCACGCGGAAAATCCATTTCCTAATTCGTGCCAAAGTCATTACCGCCTTCCCTGGTGGGTTCGGCACCTTGGATGAGTTGTTCGAGGCAATGACCCTGATCCAAACGCAGCGCATGAAACGCGTGCCCATAGTGCTGTTTGGCGAAAGTTTCTGGCGCTCGATCATCAATTGGGAAACGCTGGCAGATGCAGGCACAATCTCTGCCAATGATCTGGACCTATTCAAATTCGCGGAAACCGCACAAGAGGCGATGGATATCATCGACAATTGGCAGGCTTAACCTTCAGGCTCCAACACATATTCCACCAACTCTGTTCGTTGGAATATCTGGAAGTTATCGTCACTGATCATGGTGATGCGCAAACGGTTTTGCGCATCACGCCAGACCGATATACCTTCTAGATTATCATGGGTGCCTGTTCTGGTTTCCAGCACCAACCGCTCGTCCGTGAAACTGCCAGATGTAATCGCGAAACTGCGCACACGGCTGGAAAACCCCCCCAGCCAAGTAAAATCCCGCTCTAGCAAATAAAACCGCCCATCGGGACCAATATCCGCGCCCACTGTCAGAAAATCACCGTCACGTCTGATGGACGAATATTTCGTCCATTTGCCCGCAGCATATTT
>CALDZS010000202.1 GCA_937944065.1 uncultured Amylibacter sp.
ACACCAACATCCGAGGAAGAAATCGCAGTATTTGCGCAGATCAAAAAGCGCATGGCGGAAACGCCAGGCTGGTTCACCAAAACACGCGAAGCGATCCAGGGCGTGTCAGAAGAAACAACAACTGGTGTGCATCGTTTGTACGAATTGCACAAACAAGGTGGCCTGCCATTCCCAGCGATCAACGTGAATGACAGTGTGACCAAGTCGAAATTCGACAACAAATATGGATGTAAAGAATCATTGGTTGACGGTATCCGCCGCGCGACCGACACCATGATGGCTGGTAAAACCGCTGTCGTTTGTGGTTACGGTGACGTTGGCAAAGGCTCTGCAGCTTCATTGCGCGGTGCGGGTGCGCGTGTGAAAGTAACAGAGATTGATCCGATTTGCGCGCTTCAAGCTGCAATGGATGGGTTCGAGGTTACGACGCTAGAAGACACCATTAAAGACGCGGACATCTTCATCACAACAACAGGTAACAAAGACATTATCCGCATCGAACATATGCGCGAAATGAAAGACATGGCCATCGTCGGAAACATTGGTCACTTTGATAACGAAATCCAGGTTGCTAACCTTGCCAACCTGAAAATGACTAACATCAAAGACCAAGTGGACATGTACGAAATGCCATCTGGCAACCGTATGATCCTATTGTCTCAGGGTCGTTTGTTGAACCTTGGCAACGCCACGGGTCACCCCTCATTTGTGATGTCTGCATCGTTTACCAATCAAGTGTTGGCACAGATCGAATTGTGGACAAAAGGCGACGAGTATAAAAACGAGGTTTATATATTGCCGAAACATCTGGACGAGAAAGTAGCACGTCTACACTTGGCAAAAATTGGCGTGAAACTAACAGAGCTGTCGAAAGACCAAGCAGATTATATCGGTGTTGCAACCGACGGTCCGTTCAAACCAGAGCATTATCGTTACTAAGTTCCTCAGGACTTAAGCTTAAATGACCAAGAGCGCCGCACCTGTGTGGCGCTTTTTTCATGAGACGCCACCACTATCATTCCCGCCAATATAGTTTATGGACAGGGAAACCTTACGGAGAATGAATAATGGAAGCTGCGCAAAGCATTGTTGAATTGGTTGCAGCGGCGCGGGTCGCTGCAAAGACGTTCGAAGATCGCATCACAGATGTTCAGCAGCTTTTGGGCGGACAAAACGGGCCTGACGCCCAAGTTGAAGAGTTGCGCGCGGCGACAGTTGGATTGGAAACGGTCGCAGTCGATACATTCTCTGCGTTCGAGGCCCGCATGCAGCACCATTTTCGGCGCGGTCCTTTTTCACGCAAATTGAGAGCGTTGTTGTTGGAGGCTGGCGAAACCGACCTCGCTAACAGGGTCCACCAATATTATCTTGCGATTAACGTGCTGAAGCATGGCAAGGGTGCCAGTCACCGCGAGCTGCTTAATACTCCCAACTCTCTTTTTAGTGTGAAGCCAGCCCAAGACGCCATCGTCGAAGATGAGCGTCCACAGGCGGGCCTGATTGATGTATCGGGTTCAGGCTTCTTTGATGGGCTAGCAACCACAATCCTCGAGGCTTATCATTTTCTTGAAAACCAGTAGGCACATTAGCGGTCACCATAATTTCGCGACTTTGGTGTCAGCCGAGAATTCTACTACAATTTTGAAGTCAGAACATATCTCAGGATTTTGACAACCTGCTCTGGTGTCTCGGTTACAGCCAAAGCTGCGGCGTCAACTTCTTTCAAAGCATGTTGATGATCTGCGCCATGCTGAATGATCAGAGATTTTCCAAGGGCAGCGGCATAACCTGCGTCAAATGCTGCGTTCCATTGCTTGTACTTCTCGCCGAACCGGACCACGACCACATCCGCATCCTCAATTCCCTTTCGAGTGCGGATCGCGTTGATCTGCGCGCCCTTGCGGTCATGCCAGAATTTGTCATCCTCGGCACCCAAGATTGTCACGCCACAATCATCAGATGCAGCATGATCCGTAACCGGGGCTGTGAATTCGACATCCAGCCCTTTGGCGCCAGTGATAATCTGTTCTCGCCAATCTGTGTGAATTTCGCCTGATAGATATATTTTAAGTGTCATGAACTTTCCCTTCCAGCTTGCTGGGTTTCGGTCCACCTGTGGCCCAGTCCAACAGTTCGACCGTGTGAACGATTGGCACTTGGGTACCTGATCCGATCTGCATCATGCAACCGATATTGCCTGCAGAAATTATGTCTGGCTGCAATGCTTCTAGCGTATCAACTTTGCGAACCTTCAATTGACCAGAGATTTCTGGTTGCATTAGATTGTAAGTTCCCGCCGACCCACAGCACAGATGGCTGTCTTTGGGTTCCAACACGGTAAAGCCCGCTTGTTTTAGCAACGTCTTTGGATGTGTTTTAATCTGCTGCCCGTGCTGCAAAGAGCAGGCGGCATGATAGGCGACCTTGTATTCAAAATCACGTGTTTTCGTTATTCCAAGATCGATCATTACTTCGCTTATGTCTTTGGCCAATCCAGCCACGGTTGCCGCGTTTTCTGCCAAGGCATCATTGCGGAACATGTGCCCGTAATCTTTTACAGTGGTCCCGCAACCTGATGTGTTGATGACGATCACATCTAACCCATCGCCATCATATTCCTTCATCCAGGCAGCGATGTTTTTGGCTGCAGTTGCATGGCTTTGTTTGGTCTTACCCATGTGATGGGTTAATGCCCCGCAGCATCCAGCGCCTTGTGCTACCACCACCTCGCACCCATGGCGCGTCAATAACCGGATCGTGGCATCATTTATGTCGGTGTCCAAGGCCTTTTGCGCACAGCCGGTCATCAGTGCCACACGCTTTATCCGTTTGCCTTCAGCTGGAAACGTTTGCGGTTTGTCGTTCAAGCTAGGCACTGGTAAATGCTTTGGCGCGAATTCAACCATGTTACGAATTTTGGCTGGCATGAAGGGGGTCAACGGGCGCGCCAATTGTGCGCCGCGCATGGCGAATCTGAACCGTTTATCATAGGGTAATATCTGCGCCAAAACCGCGCGCATGGCCCGATCAAATATGGGGCGCTTATAATTTTCTTCAATGTATTCACGGGCATGATCGACAAGGTGCATGTAGTGTACGCCCGAAGGACATGTCGACATGCAGGCCAAACAAGATAGGCAGCGGTCAACGTGTTTCACAGTTTTTTCGTCGGGAACACGTTCGTTTTCCAACATGTCTTTGATCAAATATATCCGCCCACGCGGGCTGTCCAGCTCGTCATTCAGCAATTGATATGTTGGGCATGTAGCGGTGCAAAAACCGCAATGCACACAAGACCTTAATACCTCGTTGGATCGTTTAAAGTTAGGTATTTCAAGCTGTTGATCAGTGAAGTTCGTTTGCATCAGCCCAGTATCCCTGTGTTCAGTATTCCGCGTGGATCAAACTGTTCGCGCAATCCAGCTTCTATCCTTGCGACGCCGGAATTTTGGGTGACGAAGTTATCTTTACCCAACCCGCGTATGCGGCTGGCATGTCCACTGAACGTGCCCATCAGGGCACGCAAATCAACGCCAGCATTCGTACCGATCCAAATCAGACCACCCGACCAGTCGTACAGAACTGATTTCGCCGCGTCGTTCACGCGCAGGTTTTCGACCAGTCCAGGTGCGTCTGTTGGTTTGACGCTAATACGCCATACGTCACCGCTATGCGCTGCCATAACTTTGGCATCCTTTACCGATTTCCAGAGTTCGCTTGCGTCATCCACTACCGACATTTCGTAATCAAGAAACATGGATTTCAACTGCTCTGTTCGATAGGTGACGGATTTGTCGAACCCTTCGATCCGGATCAATGTCTGTGCGTTCTCGCCAGAAACATGTGCAGCACCCGTAACATCGTTTGGCGATCCCATCGCGTTGCAGAGGGCGGCGATAGCCTCGGCATCTGGCAACCCGTGAAGAACAATAGTGGCACTGCGTTCTGGCTTTGGTAGAACACGAAATGACAATTCGGTCAAAACGCCAAGCGTGCCAAAACTGCCTGCCATCAGTTTTACCAAATCATATCCCGTGACATTTTTCATCACCCGACCGCCGTTTTTAATTAGATCACCACGCCCGTCGATGAATTCGACACCCAACAAACTGTCACGACACGCTCCAGCCTGAATGCGTCGCGGGCCAGAGATGTTGCACGCTGTGATCCCACCGATTGTTGGTTCACCTTTGTTGGCGTAGAGCGCGCGATGATCCATTGGTTCAAACGGAAGCTGCTGGTTTTCACTGACTAAGGCCGCCTCGATTTCTGCCAAGGGTGTACCAGCCTGCACGACCAAGGTCAGTGCTGCTGGTTCGTACATAGTAATACCCGACAGTTTTGCCGTTGAAACAGCCGCATCTGCATTCACGGGGTTACCCAATCCAGTCCGGGTACCACCACCGCGAATTTTCAGGTTTGTTTTGGTGTCCCGGATGATGTCAGCAAGCTCTTCTTTGGATGAAGGTGTCATTGCGCGCGCCTGCTTTCAGTGCTGGCCAAGGGAAATACTTTTGCAGCATTCAACAACCATTTCGGATCAAACACATCTTTGATGCGTAGCTGCGCTTCGATGTCGGCCGAGGTATATTGATGAAGCATCAAATCACGCTTTTCCACACCAACCCCGTGCTCGCCTGTTAGGCACCCACCCACTTCGACGCACAGCTTTAATATGTCAGCGCCCAGCGCCTCGCACAATTCCAGATCGCCCTCTTTGTTTGCATCAAACAGGATCAGCGGATGCATATTGCCGTCGCCTGCGTGGAATACATTGCCAACACGCAGACCGTATTCATCCGACATCTCGCCAATTCGTTTCAGCACATGAGGCAGGGCGGACACGGGGATTGTACCGTCTAGGCACATGTAATCACTGATCTGACCAATCGCGCCAAAAGCGGATTTACGCCCCAGCCAAATCTTTGCACTTTCTTCCGCGGACTTGCTTTCGCGCAGTTCAACAGGATTGTGTTTCTTTGCAATGGCAATAATTTTGGTCAGCTGTTCTTCGATTTCAACCTCTGATCCCTCTACCTCGACAATCAACAGGGCGTTGGCGTCTGGATAACCCGCGCCAGAGAATTTGTCTGAAGTTTCGATGCAAAGCCGATCCATGAATTCGATGGCCACGGGCAGAACGCCAGACTTGATGATGTCGGCGACACACGCCCCCGCGACTTCGTTTTCGTCAAATGCGATCAGAACAGGGCGCGCGTCGACGGGTTTGTGCAAGATGCGTAGCGTGGCTTCGGTCACGACGCCCAACTGACCCTCTGACCCGCAAACTACACCTAGAAGATCCAGCCCAGCGCTGTCCAGATGTGCGCCGCCGATCTCGACGATCTCGCCATCCATCATAACCATGGTGACACCCAAAAGGTTGTTGGTGGTGACACCATATTTCAAACAATGTGCACCACCAGAATTCATGCCAACATTGCCAGCAATTGCGCAGGCCAACTGACTGGATGGGTCCGGGGCATAAAAGAAATCGTTTTCTTCTACAGCGCCAGTGACGGATAGGTTGGTGCGTCCAGATTGCACACGGATAAAGCGGTTCTCGTAATCGGTTTCCAGCACTTCCGTCAGTTTGGCCACACCCAAAATCACGCAATCGGCCGTGGGCATCGCCCCACCAGCGAGCGATGTGCCTGATCCGCGCGGGACGACAGGCACGCCTTCCTCATGACAAATTTTGAGAACGGCAGAAACCTCGTCTGTAGTAGAAGGCAGCACGGCGACCATAGGAGGGCATTTGTATGCTGTCAGCGCATCACATTCGTATGCACGGGTTTCTTGCTCTTCGTGGATCACCGCGTCTGTCGGTAACACTGATTGCAAGCGACTGACGATGTGCGCCTTCTTGTCCAAGACGAATTTGCTGGGGTTTGGCATGTCCATTTGTGGTGCTCCAAAACTGTTGAGATATATTGGTAATAAAATATTACCAATTTTGCAAGCGTTAGTCGTAAACCGCGACAGGATCACCCATCACTGACATGTCCACATCTATGCCCAATCCAGCCGCCGCAGGTGCGATTGCCCCGCCGCCTGTGATCGGTGCGTTAAATATGGCAGTTGTCTGTGTCACCATGGAGCGGGTATCCAGTGCGCAGCGTAAGATCGGACGAGGAGTTGCTGTAGCTAGGTGAAGGATGGTGGCAAAGGCAATGTCAGACCCAACAGTGTCTTGGATCGATGTAACCAACCCTGCCGCATTACACATGTTCATTTGACGTGCGCTGGGCGTCAAGCCACCTTGCTTGGTAATCTTGATCCCAACTCCGTCGCATGTGTCGTTACGAATGGCGTTGATTAGGTCAGCATCAGTTTGGACCAATTCATCCAACAGCAAAGG